>CALMXN010000341.1 GCA_937871145.1 uncultured Clostridia bacterium | reverse complement strand
GTGTATGGGCACTCAAAAAACAGGGATATCAGGTAGTAATAGTAAATAATAACCCTGAAACAGTATCAACAGACTTTGATACAGCAGACAGGCTTTATTTTGAACCTTTGACAAACGAAGATGTAATGAATATAATCGAAGTTGAAAAGCCATTCGGTGTTGTTGTTGCATTCGGTGGCCAGACAGCAATCAAGCTTACTAAATATCTTTCTGAAAATGGCGTAAATATTCTCGGTACACCAGCAGACAGTATTGACGCTGCTGAAGACAGAGAAAGATTCGACGAACTTCTTGAACTTCACCACATTAAGCGTCCTGAAGGCTACACAGTAATGACAACAGAAGAAGCTCTTACAACAGCAAACAGAATTCAGTATCCTGTTCTTATGCGTCCATCATACGTTCTTGGCGGACAGAATATGATTATCGCCTTTAATGATGACGATATCAAGGAATATATGGAGATTATCTTAAGACAAGGCATTGAAAACCCTATTCTTATAGATAAATATCTCAATGGTACAGAGCTTGAAGTCGATGCAATCTGCGATGGTGAAGACATCCTCATCCCTGGTATTATGGAGCATATTGAGAGAGCAGGTATTCACTCCGGTGACTCAATAGCAGTATATCCGGCATGGAATGTAAGTGACGAACTCACAGAAAGAATTATCGATTGCTCAAAGAAACTTGCAGTTTCACTCAATACAATGGGACTTGTAAACATTCAGTATCTTATCTATCAGAATGAGCTTTATGTAATCGAAGTTAACCCACGTTCTTCAAGAACAATTCCTTATATCTCAAAAGTAACAGGCGTTCCAATGGTTGAGCTTGCAACACGTGCAATGCTTGGCGGAAAGCTTGCTGATATGGGATATGGCACTGGTTTATATAAGAACTCACCATACGTCGCAGTAAAAGTTCCTGTATTCTCATTTGAAAAGCTTATAGATGTTGATAACCACCTCGGACCTGAAATGAAATCAACAGGTGAAGTTCTTGCCATAGCAAATACTCTTGAAGAGGCTTTATACAAAGGACTTATTGCCGCAGGCTATAAGCTCGGCAAAAAGGGTGGAGTTCTCTTTACAGTACGAAACAGTGATAAGCCTGAAATTGCACAGACAGCAAAATCCTTCTACGACCTTGGATTTACATTATACGCTACAAAGGGTACTGCCGCAGTTCTCACAGAGCATGGCATTCCTTCAATAGCAGTTGATAAAATTCACGAATCTGATGATAATACACTTACACTTATTGAAAGTGGAAAGATTGACTACGTTATCTCAACCTCATCAAAGGGTAGAATTCCAACCCGTGACAGCGTTAAGATCAGAAGAAAGACAGTTGAAAGAAATATCCCTTGTCTTACATCTATTGATACAGCAAACGCAATTGCTTCAAGTATTAAGAGTAAGTACTCAGAGCAGTCAACTGAGCTAGTAAACATCAATGATATGAGAAAAGAAAAGCAAACTCTTGAATTCACAAAAATGCAGGGCTGTGGAAACGACTATATTTACTTCAACTGCTTCGACCAGAGAATTGACAATCCTGAAGGACTATCACTCCGTCTTTCAGACAGACACTTTGGTATCGGTGGTGACGGTGTAGTAATTATCCATCGTTCAGATGTCGCTGATGCACAGATGAGAATGTTCAACCTTGATGGTTCAGAGGGCAAAATGTGTGGTAATGCAATCCGTTGCGTTGCAAAATTCCTTCGTGATAACGAACTTGTCGATAAGGATACAATGACTATCGAAACTTTGAGCGGAATCAAAAAGCTTGAAATTCTCTATCACAATAAGGAAGTCCAGTATGTAAAGGTTGATATGGGTAAGGCAGAGCTTAATCCAAAGTCTATCCCTGTTAAGCTTGATGGAGATAAGGTTGTAGATTGCAAGGTTCAGATTGACAATGAAGATT
>CALMXN010000340.1 GCA_937871145.1 uncultured Clostridia bacterium | reverse complement strand
TGTGCTCTTCCGATCTTTTGTGGCATTTTCAAAAGCCCCCGATTCTTTTGTTAAACATCCTTTTCTTCTATTGGATAAATGCTTGACTTAGTCATTATCAATAACTGTATTTCTTTTGAAAAATAGTGAAATGCACCAAAGAGCGGAAATACCAACAAGTGTATATATAATTCTGCTGAGTACTGCACCTTGTCCGCCGAATAACCACGCAACAAGGTCAAAATCAAATATTCCGATAAGCCCCCAGTTCAGTCCACCGACCACTAACAAAAACAGTGCGATTTTATCTAACATATTACACCTCCTGCAAATAATTTTGCAAACCCGAACGAATTCTACGTTCTTTTGTTATTATTCACATTTTTAATTATGTTATTCAACCTTTCATAATTTTTAATTTACGAAAATCGTTAAGTTTATTTTTTCGTTTTTCAAGCATTTTATTATTTAAACAAAAAAATTCTATATGTATTATACAAGAATAACAATTTTTTTATTTTGACTCAATATTTTGTGGACAATGTGTACCCCTTATGTTATTATTATAGTGTACTTAAACGTTTAAATAAGGCGGTGTTGTTTTTGGGAACTTCTATTAGAAAAGTCGATTTTAATGGCGAATTATGCTACCAGTTAGACTGCTCTGATTTCTCTGCTTTATTCTGCCCGGGCATCGGTGCAAATATGCTCAGACTGCAGGATACAAAGAATAATCTTGAAATTCTTCATTATGATGAAAAAATTTCAATTGAAAAATTAAAACAGGATATCTGTCTTTATGGAATTCCAACTCTTTATTTACCTAATCGTTTTCATAAGGGTATTTTAAAGGCTTCCGATAACACATATAACCTCCCTATCAACGAACCTGACTTCAATAATTTCATTCACGGATTTCTGCATCAGAGAGCATTCAAGGTCACCAACACCTTAAGTGATGAGGCTTTCTGTTCAATCACTGCTGAATTTGATTATGATAGCAATGATGAATTCTACAAGTACTATCCACTTGATTTTAAAGCAACCATTACATATACGCTGTCCAATTCGGGACTTGAATATGTTTTCAGAATAAAAAACCTTTCGAAAAATATGCTGCCTGTTGTTGCGGGTAACCACACCGCAATAAACCTCCCATTAAGCAAGGACACTAATAAAGAGGATTTAAGAATCAAGGCAAATATTTTCGAAAAGCTTACTCTTAATGACAGTCTTGTCTGCACAGGTGAAGCTCTACCACTTAAGGATTATGATTTGATGTTTAAGGAAGGTAAAATGAACCCACTTACAACATCAATTGATAATGATATGTATTCCGTTGATACAACTGCTGAAAGCAAAGATGGTCTTAATGTTGTTGAGATTTTCGATGTAAAATCTAGCAAGGGCATACGTTACGAAACCGGAAAGGAATATAAATACTGGCTTTTCTGGAATCACTGGGGAAATGCAGGCTTCTGCTGTCCTGAACCTATGTCTGCTATGATTGATGCATCAAACATCTCTCTCCCTGACAAAATCACTGGTTATACTGAACTTAACCCGGGAGAAACATGGACTGGTTTTCAACGTCTATCAACATTTTAACTGATTATTTTATGATGAAAGGAAGATTACAATGAAATTCGGATTTTTTGACGATCAGAACAAAGAGTATGTAATCACAAACCCGAGAACTCCATATCCATGGATTAACTACCTTGGATCACAGGAATTCTTCTCACTTATTTCAAACACAGCGGGAGGATATTGCTTCTTCAAAGATGCAAAACTCAGAAGAATTACAAGATATCGTTATAACAATGTCCCAATAGATATGGGCGGTCGTTATTTCTACATAAACGATAACGGAGATATCTGGAACCCAGGCTGGAGTCCTTGCAAGGCTGAACTTGACAGCTACAAGTGCCGTCACGGTATGGGCTACACAATAATTTCTGGTAAGAGAAACAACATCTCTGCTGAAGTTACTTTCCTTGTTCCTAACAATTTCAACGGAGAAGTTGAAAAGGTTGTTTTAAAGAACGAAGGAACCACAAAGAAAACATTCAAGTTCTTCTCATTTGTTGAATGGTGCTTATGGAATGCTTCAGACGACGGCGAAAACTTCCAGAGAAACTTCAATGTTGGTGAAGTTGATATTGAAGGTTCAACAATATTCCATAAAACTGAATACAAAGAGCGTCGTGATCACTTCGCTTTCTATACAGTAAACGCTCCTATCGACGGATTCGATACAGACAGAGATTCATTCATTGGTCTTTACAATGATTTTGGAAACCCACAGGTTGTTGAAGCTGGCAAGGCAAGCAATTCTGTTGCTGACGGATGGTCACCAGTTGCTTCACACTGCATCGAAGTAACACTTGAAGCTGGCGAAACAAAAGATTTCGTATTCTTACTTGGATATGTTGAAAACGGCAAGGACAAGTGGACAGCTGACGGAAAGATGAACAAGTCAAAAGCATATGACATGATGAAGGCTTTTGATACTTCTGCTAAGGTTGACGCTGCTCTTGATCAGCTCAAGAAATCATGGGAAGAACTTCTCTCAAAATATACTGTTAATACTTCTGACGATAAGGTTAACAGAATGGTTAACATCTGGAACCAATATCAGTGTATGATTACATTCAATCTGTCACGTTCTGCTTCATACTTTGAAAGTGGTATCGGACGTGGAATGGGCTTCAGAGATTCAAATCAGGACTTGCTTGGATTTGTTCATCAGATTCCTGACAGAGCAAAACAAAGAATTCTTGATATTGCCGCAACACAGTTTGAAGACGGTGGTTGCTACCACCAGTATCAGCCTCTCACAAAGAAGGGTAATGATGCTGTCGGCGGAAACTTCTCAGATGACCCATTGTGGATGATACTTTCAGTTGCTGCTTATATTAAGGAAACTGGCGATTACTCAATCCTTGACGAAATGGTTCCTTATGATAATGATGAATCAAAGGCTCAACCACTTATGCATCACTTGAAGCAGTCCTTTAACAAGGTTGCAAATTCAACAGGACCTCACGGTCTTCCACTTGCTATGCGTGCTGACTGGAACGACTGCTTGAACCTCAGCTGCTTCTCAGACACACCAGGTGAATCATTCCAGACTTCAACTTCACCAAAATTCGGTGACGACAAATTCAGTAAGGTTGCTGAATCTATATTTGTTGCTGGCTTGTTCACATTTGCTGGCCCTGAGTATGTTGCTCTCTGCAAAAAGCTTGGCGATAATGCTGAAGCAGCAAGAGCACAGGCCGAACTTGACAAGATGTCAGATATCATTATGAAATACGGCTTTGACGGAGAATGGTTCCTCAGAGCTTACGATGACTTTGGGAAGAAGGTTGGTTCTAAAGAATGTGACGAAGGTAAGATCTTCATTGAACCACAGGGCTTCTGCGTAATGAGCGGTCTTGGAAAAGCCGAGGGTAAGGATATCAAGGCTCTTGACAGTGTTGATAAATACCTCAATTCAAAATACGGTCTTGTTCTTAACAACCCTGCATTCACAAAATACTATATTCAGTACGGTGAAATTTCAACATATCCAGCAGGATACAAGGAAAATGCCGGTGTATTCTGCCACAACAATGCTTGGATGATCTGTGCAGAAGCTTTCGTAGGTCGTGGCGACAAGGCTTATGAATATTACAGCAAGATTGCTCCTGCATTCCTTGAGGATATTTCAGATCTTCACAAGACTGAACCTTATGTATATGCTCAGATGGTTGCTGGTAAAGATGCAAAGAGACACGGCGAAGCTAAGAACAGCTGGCTCACAGGTACAGCTGCTTGGAACTTTGTTGCAATCTCACAATATATACTTGGTGTAATTCCTGATTATGACGGGCTTAAGATTGATCCATCTATTCCAAAGACTTGGGACGGATATTCAATCACAAGAAAGTTCAGAAATGACACTTACAACATTACTGTTACAAATCCAGATCACGTTTCAAAAGGCGTTAAATCTGTTGTATGCGACGGTAAGGCTATCAATGGTAACGTGCTTCCTGTTTTCAATGACGGAGCAGTTCACCAGGTAACAGTGCAGTTAGGGTAAAATTTCTTCATAAAAGCACAAAGAGCGTTTATCAGTTTGATAAGCGCTCTTTGTGTTTCTTTTTATACTAATATGAAATGCCCGATTACTAATAATACTACTCCCGGAATTCCTAACAATAATGACACACCAGCGTTAAAAAAGGATAACGGCAATTCAAAATCAACATATTTACCGAAAAAGCTAACCAGCAACAGTACACACGCTCCCGCAAACATACTTTTAAAAGCATTCTTTATCGGATGATCAGTTTTAAGATAAAATGCAAGCATTATTATGCCTGTTACAATGCCGATAATAATTAAAATCTTCATGTCTTATCCCTTCTGTTGTCATTACTTTATATTTCGCTGTATACTTTTCTTTCCCTTGCAAGATATATAAGATAGGCGTAACGTGCCTTTAATGCACGCTCTTCATAAATTGTCGCCTCAACAAGATTACCGTCACTGAGCATATCAAATCTTGTCTGAACAGATTCAAGCTGTCTTTTTACTTCCTCAATGTCATTTATTAATATGCGGTTATATTCCTTTACCTTTTTGTCTTCCTTATCAATAGCAAACTTCTTGATAAGAGGAATTTTACTAATTAACGTTTCCATGGTTGTCCTCCGCTCTTTATTATTATATTTAAATTTTTGGCAAATATTACATATTTATTCAGCTTTTATTTTTTGATATAATGTAAATTATAAATTTATACGAAAGGTAAGGTGTCATATGACTCAATACAAAACTATAATTCATCAATATTGTCCTGTTGTGACAAAAAACATAGCACTTGAAAAAACTCTTGGTTCTGACGATTCTGAAAAATATGAATGTCTGAACGCTTCTCATTGCAAATGCAAGGATGGCGTCTGTCAGAATGAATTAATTTCTGAATATTCTGATAAGATGTAAGGGTGGTTTTTTCATAATGAAAGGCTTTTTTCTTAAAAAATACAGACAAAAAGGTTTTTATGTGATATAATAATTACAATATTTATTTTTTAAGAAAGGACATTCAAGATGATTAATGAAAAATCCTGTGGTGCTATTGTCTTCCGTAAGCATCACGGTAATACTGAAATTCTGTTGATCAAACACGTCAACAGCGGTCATTGGTCTTTTCCGAAAGGTCATGTAGAATCAAACGAAACTGAAGTCGAAACAGCTCTCCGTGAAATCAAAGAAGAAACTGGAATTGACGTTATTATTGATCCAACTTTCAGGGAAACTGTCAGTTATTCACCAAAAAAGGATACTCAGAAGGTTGTTGTTTATTTTATTGCAAAGGCCAAGAATTTTGAATATATTCCTCAGGAAGAGGAAATATCAGATATTAAGTGGGTTGAAATTGGTCATGCTCTTTCAATCCTCACATATGAAAACGATCGAAGTATCGTTAACAAAGCAAAATTAGCAATCTCATAAACACAAAAAAAGGAAGTCTTTCGACTTCCTTTTTTTAATTGATATTTAATGCATTTATTAAAGAGATTTGTTTATATTATTATTATACGGGGCTCGTTTGTTGAGTTAATGTGAGAATTATGTGTTTTAGGTGAAATAGTATGAATATTATCTGAATTATAATACAATAAGTATTATAATTCGTTATTATACAAAAAGGTAGCAGAAATCTGCTACCTTTTCTTTGTTTTTATTCTTCGTTGTCATCATCAGGAATTTCAGTAGTTTCTTCGATTACTTCATTCTTTTCTTCAGCCTGAGATTTTTCCAAATCTGCCTGAATTTCTTCCTCTGATGGCTGTTCAATCTGTTCGATTTCAACATCTTCTTCATGTTCTGCTCTTGTGAAGGTAACAACTCTTGCATTTTCGCTAATTCTCATTACCTTAACACCTGTTGCATAACGTCCCATAACTCTTACGTCACAAGCGCGTATTCTTATTACAACGCCGTCATTTGAAATCATAATGATATCATCAGTTTCGTCAACAACTTTAATTCCGCAGACATTACCCTTTTCTTCGGAAACCTTATAGTTAAGCATTCCGAATCCGCCACGGTTCTGAATTCTATATGCGTCAAGTGCTGAACGTCTTCCGAGTCCCTTATCTGTTACGGTAAGAACTGTTGCACCCTCACGAACTCTTGCCATTGAAACAACCTCATCACCGTTACGGAGCTTGATTGCTTTAACACCGTGAGCTGAACGTGAAAGCGGTCTCATCTGATTTTCGTTAATTCTGATTGCCATACCATTTTTGGTTGCAATCATAACCTCACAAGTTCCGTCTGTAAGTCTGACTCCTGCGATTTCATCATCCTCACCGAGTCCAATAGCAATAAGACCATTCTTTCTGACATTTTTATATGCAGCAAGGGAAGTCCTCTTAATAATACCCTTCTTAGTGACGAAAATCACATACTTACCTTCGTCAAAGTCAGAAGTCTTTATCATAGCGGCAATTTTTTCACCTTCAGACAAGGCAAGAAGATTTACGATATTTACGCCACGTGAAGCCTTTGAACCCTCAGGAATTTCATAGCATTTAAGCTTATACATAACGCCCTTGTTTGAAATAAAGAGTACATTATCGTGCGTTGAGCTTATAAACATTTCATTTATAAAATCTTCTTCACGCTGTTTCATTCCTGAAACTCCACGGCCACCACGACGCTGTGTCTTGTATGCATCAACAGGCTGACGCTTGATATATCCGATATTTGTGTATGCGACAACACAATCCTCAACAGGAATTAAATCTTCAATATCGACTTCACCGCTGATAGCCTGAATTTCTGTACGTCTTTCGTCATTGAATTTTCTCTTGATTTCATCAAGTTCAGAAAGAATAATGTTAAGAATTCTATCGTGGTTTGCAAGTATATCTTCATAGTCAGCAATTTTAACTTCTAACGCAGCCAATTCATCAAGAATTTTCTGTCTTTCAAGACCTGTGAGCTGAATAAGTCTCATCTGAGCAATAGCATCAGCCTGAATTTCTGTCAAGCCAAAACGTTCTTCAAGTCTTGCTTTAGCTTCGGAAGGTATTTTTGAAGATCTGATTATATTTATTACTTCATCAATATAATCAAGTGCAATAGCAAGACCTTCTAAAATATGAGCTCTGTCTTTTGCTTTCCTAAGATCAAATAATGTTCTCTTTGTGATAACATCAACCTGGAAGTCAAGATAATGAACAAGAATTTCTTTTAGTGATAAAACTTTTGGAATACCATTAACAAGTGCAAGCTGAATAACGCCGACAGTATCCTGAAGCTGTGTGTATGTGAAGAGCTTATTGAGTGTAACCTGTGGAATTGCATCCCTTTTAAGTTCAATTACAACTCTCATACCTTCACGGTCAGATTCATCACGAAGGTCGTGAATTCCGTCTACTCGTTTTTCTTTAACTAAATTAGCAATGTTTTCGATAAGTCTTGCCTTGTTGACCATATAAGGAATTTCATCAATGATAATGCAGTTTCTTCCCTTAATTTCAACAATTTCAGTTTTAGCACGAAGTGTGATTTTGCCTCGTCCTGTTGCATAAGCAGCCCTTATACCTGCCTTACCCATAATGATACCACCAGTAGGGAAGTCAGGCCCCTTGATACATTCCATAATTTCATCAAGAGTACAGTCAGGATTCTCAACAAGAAGTGAAATAGCATCAATAACTTCACCAAGATTATGTGGTGGAATATTTGTTGCCATACCAACGGCAATACCTGTTGAACCATTTACAAGAAGATTTGGGAAGCGTGAAGGCAATACTTGAGGCTCTTTCAATCTGTCATCGTAGTTTGAAACAAAAGGTACGGTTTCCTTATTGATATCTGTGAGCATTTCAATAGCAATCTTGCCCATTTTAGCTTCAGTATAACGGTAAGCAGCTGGTGGATCACCATCGACGCTACCGAAGTTTCCGTGTCCGTCAACCAATGGATAACGGAGTGAGAAATCCTGTGCAAGTCTTACAAGTGCGTCGTAAACTGATGAGTCACCGTGTGGATGGTATTTACCAAGTACGTCACCGACAGTAGCCGCACACTTTAAGTATTTTTTATCAGGAGTTAGTCCTGCTTCAAACATAGTATATAAAATTCTACGATGAACAGGCTTGAGTCCGTCTCTTACATCAGGGAGAGCACGGGCAACGATTACTGACATTGAATAATCAAGGAAGGATTTTCGCATTTCCTTTTCAATGTCAACGGGAATTATCTTCTGATTGTCATTAAACAAATTTTAACACCCTTTTCTTTTATAATAAATAATACTTCTTGTATATTTATATATATAATTAACAATTCTTAATAATGAAATCTTCGCCTATTTTTTCTTTGAATATCTTTCTGATTTCATCATTCTGTGCACTGCTGATTACTCTTTTCGGAAGAACAAAGAGAGTTTCCTTCTTAATGATAACTACGAACATTTCAGGTACTTCAACAACCTGTATACTTTCCTTATCAAAATAAACAACTCTCGGAGCGATTTCTTTTGGTTCTTCTTCTAATTCTTCCTCTTCTTCCATTTCTGAAAGCTTTGTTACTTCATCATTTTCAGCACAGTAAATTGTCTTGACGGAAAAATATTCAGGGAACAAATCAAATTCATATATATCATTTTCAATCTCCTTAAGAGCCTTAAGAAGACTTTTACGGATTTTAACCGGATTGTACCATACAAAGAAGGTTACTGCAAGGCAGATACCAATAAGTGCCCATGCCATTGAGTAATCAGGTTTAATTACTACCTGTTGAATAAAAAATCCGATAAGAACTGCAAAAATGATTGTTTTAATAATATTGTTCTTTAAAACAAATTTCTTCTGAAAGACTTTAAAAGCAATATTTTCTTCATCATTTGAAATGCTGTACTCCAGTTTTACTACCGGAGAAGTATTATTATCCTGCATATTTTCTCCTCATTCTACAAATTGTAATATTATATATCAAGATTCTGAACATATTTAGCGTTCTTTTCAATAAACTCTCGTCTTGGAGCAACCTTATCACCCATAAGAATTGTAAATATCTCGTCGGCTTTGATTGCATCTTCCATTTCAATCTTGACAATTGTTCGGGTTTCAGGATTCATGGTAGTTTCCCAAAGCTGCTCAGGATCCATTTCACCAAGACCTTTATAACGCTGAACTTCAACCTTACCACCGGTTTCACCGGAAAGCTCTTTGATATAAGCATCTCTTTCTTCATCACTGAAGGCATAGCGAACCTGTTTTGCTCTAGCAACCTTGAAGAGTGGTGGCTGTGCAATATATATATGGCCTTCATCAACAAGCTTTCTCATAAATCTGAAGAAGAATGTAAGAAGAAGTGTTCTGATATGAGAACCGTCGACATCGGCATCGGCCATAATGATAATCTTACCGTATCTTAAACGGGTTAAGTCAAAATCTTCACCGATACTTGTTCCCAAAGCAGTAACAACAGGCATCAGCTTTTCATTCCCATATACCTTGTCGATTCTTGCTTTTTCAACGTTAAGCATTTTTCCCCAAAGAGGAAGAATAGCCTGATAACGTCTGTCTCGGCCTGATTTTGCTGAACCACCCGCAGAATCACCCTCGACGATATAAAGCTCTGTGAACTTATTGTCTCTTTCAGAACAGTCAGCAAGTTTTCCAGGGAGGGACGCACTTTCAAGTGCTGATTTCCTTCTTGTTAATTCTCTTGCACGTTTTGCAGCTTCTCTTGCTTTCTGTGCATTGCAGGACTTATCAAAAATAATTCTTGCAACAGCTGGATTTTCCTCAAGATAATTCATGAGCTTTTCCTGAACCATTGCTTCAACCATTGGCTTTATTTCAGGGTTACCGAGTTTTCCTTTTGTCTGACCTTCAAATTCACAGTCAGTCATCTTTACGCTGATTATTGCTGTAAGACCTTCACGGACATC
>CALMXN010000339.1 GCA_937871145.1 uncultured Clostridia bacterium | reverse complement strand
GAATGGATTTTAAATTACGCTGTGTTCAGTGCAATCGAGAATTCATGGTGCCACGAGTTAAAATAGAAA
The DNA here is from genome assembly GCA_937871145.1 of uncultured Clostridia bacterium. Lineage (GTDB taxonomy): Bacteria > Bacillota > Clostridia > Oscillospirales > Ruminococcaceae > SZUA-444. Next base: position 3,356 of record CALMXN010000339.1, on the reverse strand, counting down.
AGAATATTAAATCAATAATCAGGGAAAAATCTGAGCCATAGCGAAACTTTACTTAATATTAACACTATTTAATTTTAGGAGAATGATAAATGTTTGAAAAATTAAAATTACTTGAAGAAAGATACGAAGAAATAAGCGAAAAGCTCATGGACCCTGATATTATCAATGATAATGATCAATATAAGAATTTAATGAAGGAGTACAAGAATTTAACTCCTATTGTTGAAAAGTTCAGAGAATATAAAGCAGCAAAAGAATCTTTTGATGAAGCTAAAGAGCTTTTAGACAACGGTGGAATGGACAAGGACTTTAAGGAAATGGTTCAGATGGAATATGAAGAAAACAGAGAGAAAATGGATAGCTTTTTTGAGGGATTAAAAATACTTCTTCTTCCTAAAGACCCTAATGACGATAGAAACGTTATTATCGAAATCAGAGGCGGTGCAGGTGGAGAAGAAGCTTCACTGTTTGCAAACAGCCTTTACAGAATGTATTCAATGTATGCTGAAGCAAAGGGCTGGAAGATGGAAGTCCTCAATGCCAATGAAACAGAGCTTGGTGGATTTAAGGAAATTTCTTTCAGCATTGATGGTGATGGTGCATATTCACGTTTTAAATATGAGAGTGGTGTTCACAGAGTTCAGCGTGTTCCTGAAACTGAATCACAGGGTAGAGTTCATACTTCAACAGTAACAGTTGCAGTACTTCCAGAGGCTGATGATGTTGACGTTGAAATAAACCCAACTGATTTGAAAATTGACGTTTTCAGAGCGAGTGGAGCAGGTGGACAGCATATTAACAAAACTGAATCAGCAGTAAGAATAACATATCTTCCTACAAATCTAGTTGTTGAATGTCAGGATGAACGTAGCCAGTATAAGAACAAGGACAAGGCAATGAAAGTTCTTCGTTCGAGAATTTTAGAGGATATGCAGAAAAAGCAGGACGATAAGATAGCTTCACAAAGACGTTCACAGGTCGGAACAGGTGACCGTTCTGAAAGAATCAGGACTTATAATTACCCTGAGGGACGTTTAAGTGATCACAGAATCGGACTTACTATATACAGGCTTGAATATATCCTTAACGGAAATCTTGATGAAGTATTCGATGCACTTGCAACTGCAGATCAGGCAGCTAAATTATCAATGCAGGAAGAGTAATGGTTAAATGATAACAAAACTTTTAGATGACAACGAAGAAAGCATACAACACTGTGCAGATTTAATTAAAAATGGTGAAGTTGTCGGGATGCCGACGGAGACTGTCTATGGACTAGCCGGTGATGCACTTAACCCATTAGCAATCAAAAAAATATTTGAGGCAAAGGGTCGTCCTCAGGACAACCCTTTGATAGTTCATATTTCAGATTTAAAAATGCTTGATGAGCTTGTATATGATATACCTGTCATTGCATATAATTTAGCAGATAAATTCTGGCCAGGCCCTTTGACAATGGTTTTTAAGAAGAAAGATATTATTCCGGCTGAAACAAGTGCTGGGCTTGATACAGTTGGTATTCGTATGCCGTCACATAAAACGGCAAGGGACTTAATCAGAGTAAGTGGTAGACCTATCGCTGCACCGTCAGCAAATATTTCAGGTGCTCCAAGTCCAACAACAGCTCAGCACGTTTTTAACGATATGAACGGAAAAATACCTGCCATACTTGATGGTGGCGCTTGTGAAGTCGGTCTTGAATCAACAGTTATTTCATTCGAAAATGGTGGAGTACGATTATTAAGACCAGGCTTTATTTCTGTTGACGATTTAAGAACAATAGCTCCTGTTTTTGTTGATAAGGGTGTTACGGAAAGACTTGATGAAAATGCAAGAGTTATGTCACCCGGTATGAAATATAAGCATTACTCGCCAAAAGCAGATGTAATAATCATTGATAGTGATTTAGATGATTTTATAAAATACATTGACAGCAATTATAGCGAAGGAACATTCTGCGTAGTTTTTGACAGCGAAAAGGATATGATTAAGTATCCTTGTCTTACATATGGCGATACAAGTGAAGAAAATGCTAAGCTGTTATTCGATATACTTCGTGAGGTTGATGACATGGGAGCGAAGCGTGTGTATTTCAGATGCCCTGACAGGAACGGAGTAGGACTTGCGGTTTATAATAGATTATTGCGTGCAGCAGGATTTGAGGTAATTAAAATATGAACAGCTTAAGGGGTGTGACTGTAATAGGTCTCACAGGTCAAAGCGGTGCCGGTAAAACAACAGTATGTGATGTGTTTGCACGGAAAGGCTTTGCAGTAATAAATGCTGATAAAATAGCAAGGGAAGTTACAAAAAAAGGCTCACCGTGTTTGAAAAATATTTTTGACGTATTCCCTGAATGTATAAATAACGAAACTGAAGAACTTGACCGACAGAAAATGGCACAGCTTGTTTTTAATGATAATGAATTACTCAAGGTATTCAATTCAATTATGTATCCATACATAACAACAAAAATTCTTGCAGAAATCAGAAAGCTTGGTTCAGAGGGGAAAAAGCTTATTCTACTCGATGCTCCGACACTTTTTGAAAGCAGAGCAGATGATTTCTGTAATTATATTGTCTGTGTGATATCTGATGAAAACTTAAGAATGAAAAGAATAATTGAAAGGGACAATATTTCTGAAGAAAAAGTAAGAAGCAGATTCCAATCACAGCATACTGATCACTTCTATATTTCAAGGTCTGATAGTGTAATCTATAATAATTCGAACCTAGAAGATTTCATCAGTTCAGCAGAATCAACCGCACAGAAAATTAAGGAGATGTTCAATGCATAAATCAAAAAAACTATTGATAACATCTGTACTTATAATTATAGTTATTGCACTGCTGGTGCTTTTGCAAACTCCTAAATATGAAAAAGAGATTGTTTATAAGACAGAATACAAAGAAATAGTTGAAAAATATGCAAAAGAATATAATGTTGATAAATATCTTATTTATGCAGTAATTAAAACCGAAAGCAATTTTGACGAAAAAGCTACTTCAAATGTCGGTGCGCGTGGATTAATGCAGATAATGCCTGACGCATACAATTGGGTTAAGTACAGACTTAAGGATGAAAGAGAAATTACATACGATGATATGTATAAGGCTGAATATAATATCGAATACTGTTCTTATATGCTGAAATTTTTGTTGGACAGATATTCTGACAAGAGTCTTGCAATAGCTGCTTATCACGGTGGAATGACACAGGTCGATAAATGGGTTTCTGATGGGAAAATAAAAAATAATGGGAAATCCGTTAAGGAGTTCCCGTCAAAAACAACAGACCATTATGTAAAAAAAGTTACAAAGGCGTATGAATCGTATAAAAACCTTTATGACAATAA
>CALMXN010000338.1 GCA_937871145.1 uncultured Clostridia bacterium | reverse complement strand
AAGTCCCATATAGAATTCGATGTCTGAATTTGTAAGGGATACAGGTGTTGTGAACTTGATTGTATAACTCTTATTGTCTGCGGTCAGCTGAGCTGTGTGTGTTGTACCAGCAACCATAACTGTCATTTCTTTTGCGTTGCTGTTACTTGCATCAAAGCTTAATGCGTATTTCTTATTTGGTGCAAGTGCTAAATCAGACTGTCCGATAATGAGGCTGTTATTAACCACGTCATTTAAAATGTTAACCTTCAGCTTGCGGATATTGTCTGTATTTGTTACTGAAACATTAGCACCACAGTTATTCTTAATTTCCCAGAAAGCTAATCTATTAGTGCCTTCCTGGAATTCACCGTTATAAACGTGATTTCCGTTTGCAAGAATAGTTTTCGCTTCTATTTCATTTGGATCTGCTGCTATTGTCTTGATTATCTTGACATTGCTTATATATACAGCAGCTGTTGATCCGCTTGAACCAAGATTGAATTCAAAACGACCGTTGCCATCAGATGCATTGTTCATCTTGAATGTATAACTGTAGCTCTGCTTTGCTGTAGTAAGGTCTACTGTTGTGTCTGGGAAATATCTGCTAAAACCAAAATCAGGAGCAGTAATAGCAGTTTTCATTGTTCGGTTTGCATCAGCATAAGCATCAAAGCTTATCTTGTATGTTGCACCCTTTTCCATCGGAATTTTTGCCTGCATCAGCTGTACGCTGTAGTCAGCAGTACCCTGATTTGTTGTTGAAACCTTGATAGAATTATTCTTGATTTCAGTTGAAGCTAATCCACCAAGTGTAGTTCTTAACATCCAGTTGGTTTCATCAGTAAGACTTTCGTTATATGCAAAGTTACCATTGTTGATATAGTTGCCTGTTGCATCAGGATTTCTTAATATAACAGGTTTAACCGGCTTAGTAACATTTTCATTATAGCTTGATTTCTGATATACTTTTACGTTATCAACTATAAATTTTGCTTTATCAAAATTAGTTGTGCCGTCAGGATTTCCTGGCCAGTTTCCACCTACAGCAAGGTTTAAAATCATATAGAAAGGCTGGTCGAATGGAGCAGGATAAGTAATTTCACCCTGATTTTCAGTTTTTGAGTACCAGTCATTTTCTGTATGATAGAGAATGCCGTCTATGTACCAGTTTATTTTACCTGGCAACCATTCAACAGAGAATGTGTGATACTGGTCAGAATAATTACCTGATGATAATTTGTTAGTTCCCTGACTTTCTCTGTGTGGATTTCCGTAATGTATTGTACCGTATGCAGTATTGGTTTTATTTCCAAGGATTTCTGCAATATCAATTTCTCCGCATCTTGGCCACTGTCCATAAAGACTTTCATTTGTTGGCATCGCCCAGAATGCAGGGAGGAAGCCCTGACCACTTGGGAATTTTGCTCTCATCTCAAATATTCCGTATTTGAAATCGTGCTTACCCTGTGTGTTGACTCTTCCGGAAGTGTATGATACATTTTCACCATTGACAACCTTTTTTGCTTTAATTACAAGATTACCATTTTCAATATAAACATTGTTAGTTGAATCTACATATTCCTGAAGTTCATTGTTTACCCAGCCTGGCTCATGAGTTTCATAGTTCCAGTCTGTTCTGTTTAATGTTGTTCCGTTGAAATCGTCCTTCCATTTCAGGTTATAACCAACATAGGACAATTTCTGGACTGTACTTGGTGGAGTAGAAGGCTTTGTTGTTGTTCCACCTGTTGTTCCGCCTGTTGTTCCGCCTGTTGTTCCACCTGTATTACCACCAGTGTTGTCAGTGTTTCCAGTATTTCCGGTATTTCCGGTATTGTCAGTATTCCCAGTATTTCCGGTATTGTCAGTATTGCCATTATTATCATTGTTTGTCTTGTCATCTGAATCATCTGAATCATCTGAATCATCTGAATTTCCAGGATTATTGTCTTGAGTATCAGTATCACCAGTTGCGTTATCTGTATCTGGCTTGCTTTCATCAACCTGTGATGAACTATTGTCCTTTTTCGATGGACGCGAATGCTTTGATTTTTTATCATTGCAGCCGCTTAAGCCAATAGTGGCAAGAAAAACAATAGTCAACAAAACAATATTGATTTTTTTAATCAACTTATTTCACCCTTTCTAAAAATTAAAAATTGTGTCATCATCCGCCTGTTGTCATTTATGTATTTTGGCAGCTGATTCAATGCTTTGTTTTCCCCCTCCTTTATCGCATTGTCTTGCTGTAATAGAACATAATGTTTTCAAGGCTGTTTTTACACATAAATGTTTCTGTTTATTACTTAATTTATAACATCTTTTAAAACTTATTTATATCTGTTATATTGTTTTTTTATCGTTTTAATGTTATCATCAGTATATAGTATACAAAAAGGAGTGGTATTTTGAATTATGAAAAGGAATTAGTATACAGAAACTTTTTTCAGATGGAGAATAATATTCTTCATGCGCCATATAATCCGGAGCTTGAATTTTATTCTGTAATAAAATCCGGTAATGTTGAGAAAACAAAGGAGCTTTGTAAGGAATCAATATTAAGTAAAGTCGGACTTGGCAATCTTTCAAAAAACAAACTGAAAAATATATGCTACCATTTTATAATTACCACTGCTCTTGTTGCAAGATACTGTATTGAGGGTGGTATGGATCTGACTACTTCTTATAGCCTAAGTGATTTTTATATTCAGAAGGCAGACGAATGTAAAACTCCTGAGGAAATATCAGAGCTTCATTATGTTATGTGTCTTGATTATGCAAAAAGGATGAAAAATCTCAGAAAGAAAAAGATATGTTCAAAGCACATTGCAATTTGCATTGATTATATCTGTGAAAACCTTCATACCAGAATTACAATTAAGGAACTCGCTGAACGTGTAAAACTGGAACAATCTTATCTTTCCAAGCTTTTTAAAAAGGAAGTTGGCGTTACAATAAGCGAATATATTCAGGAAAAGAAAATTGAAACTGCACAGAATATGCTTATTTATTCAGAATTTGCACCTGCTGAAATTTCTTCCATACTCGCATTCCCGAATCAGAGCTATTTTACAGAAGTATTCAAAAAGTGGACAGGTATGACACCAAAACAATACCAGGCACTGAATCTCAGAAATATAAAAATAGAAAATAATTAATCACAATCAAAACAGCCACTTTACACAAAGTAAAGTGGCTGTTTTGATTGTCAGTTTTTATATGTATTACTTATTGCTGTAACAGTTCATAAATTCAGCAAAGTTTCTCTCATGATATGAAATAATCTTATCTTTAACACGTACTATAAGGTAGAGTGTGTATCCGTCTTTGAATTTAATCTTGAGAGATTTTATTTTGGAATTAATAAGAGCAAAATTCTTTATCTTGATACTTTCAATTTCATCATTTCTAAAGAAAAAACAAGCAGGATATGCCATTAGCTTTTCTGTAGTTGCCGTCCACATTACTCCTTGAGCGTTCAACGGAATTAGAGCAAGCCCGTTTTCTGTTTTGTTTATAAGAAATCCATCATAAGCCATATCCTGAAATGCATCTTTTTTGCCCATCTGACTTGATATTGCAGCTCCAAGTAATCCGCCGACACCAGCTGCAACTCCTATTTTGTTAGATGCATGGTTGTAATCCTTCATTGCAACAAAAATACAGTTTTGATTACCTACACAATTTTGATTTCTGAAAAGTTCAAATGCTCGTTCAATTGTCTGAAATTCTTCCATATATGTTCTTCCTTCCTAAAATACAAATTTTCCACCGTTTTGGTCTATTTTCATATTAACATAATCGCCTTGCCTGAGTTGATGTTCCTCAAGAGTCTTTGCTGGAATAGTAATATCCATCCATTGAATTTTGTAAAGTGAGTTCGGGTAATATGTATTATAGTACAAAACAACTATTTTCGCCTTGGACTGACTTTTTGTATTAATTTCATATAATAAGGCGTGCCTGACCCGAGTCGGTTCGGCGTCGCCAACGTCGAAGGCGAGCGGATCGTGAAGCTTGTGGAGAAGCCGAAGGAGCCGGAGTCGAACTTGGCGATGGCAGG
>CALMXN010000337.1 GCA_937871145.1 uncultured Clostridia bacterium | reverse complement strand
CAAGAATTACGGCGAATGTACGTCCTTTTCCAGGTTTTCGCAAGTGGAATACAATACGAAATCCAAAGGGAACGCAGTTAAGATAAAAGTCTACAGTGCGATTTTCATGAACAACAATTTTCTTTGTCATGTCCCGATAAATCTCAGTGTTATCAATATCCATCGCATCCGTTTGACGAACCAATTTTATGTATTCCTCAATGCCCTCAAGCTGCTTTTTATTTACAGCATCCATATTATTACCATTGTTTATTTTTTCAGTCAGTGTTAGAATTTGACTGTCATAATATGAATTCTGTTCGGCTAAATCATCTTTTGAAATCAAACCATCAAGCACCAAATCTATTGCATTGCGTTTTTTCTGCTTCAGATTATCAATTTGACTTTGAAGCTTTGCAACATCAATTTCAGGCTGACTGTTTTGAATTATCCGTATTTCTTCCAAAAGCTCATTTTCAATTTCCGATTGTGAAACTTGTATCTGCTGTAAAATGTGTCTTACCCCAAATGCAAGAACGGCTTCACCAATTGTTTTATTGTCACAGCCTTTAATATCACCGTTTGAGGCAGTTTGCATTACTTTTCCATAAACTGCTCGATTTGTACAGCGCAGTTTTCGTCTTTTATCCTTGCTTCCACCCGAAACATTAAATGGCTTGCCGCATTTCCCACAGGAAACCTTGCTGCTGAACCAGTATGTTCCAGAATATTTTCTTTTCTCGGGAATCATTTTACTTCGCCTTGCAAGTTCCTGTTGAACGGCATCAAAAAGCTCTCTTGAAACAATGCCCTCATGATGATTATCAATGGTAATCAAAGGTTCTTCTGGATTTTCACCTTTGTTTTTGACTTGAATATGTGTTAAAAAATCGGTTGTTCGATATTTCCACTGAGTTAAATCGCCGCAATATTTATCATTTTTTATCATACCCAGTATTGTAGGAGCACTCCACAAACCGCCGTGTATTGTAGGTATTCCGTCCGCATTAAGCTCTTGTGCAATGGAAGTTGTACCTTTTCTTTCATATAGATAGGTGTGAAAAATTCTTTTGATAACAATAGCTTCATCAGGGACAATTTCAAGCTTATCCTTATTAGCCTTGAAACCATAAACACGTCCTGATCCAAGAACATAACCGTTCTCCATTTTTCTTCGCATACCCCATTTGGTACGTTCAGATATTTTTCTGCTTTCTTCCTGAGCCAAAGAAGCCATTATTGTAAGCCGCAGTTCAGAATCCTTGTCACGAGTATCGATACCATCATTCATAAATATGATTTGTACATTTTTTGATTTCAGTTTTCTTGTGTATGAAAGCGTATCTATCGTATTTCTAGCAAAACGGCTGACTTCTTTGGTAAGAATAATATTAATTTTTCCGTCTTCCGCATCAGAAATCATTCGCATAAACCCATCACGTTTCTTAACCGATGTACCTGTGATACCCTCATCATAATAAACTTCAATCAGTTCCCAGCCATCATGGTCGCTTATGTATTCAGTGAAATATTTAATTTGAGCCGATAAAGAATGAAGCTGATCCTCCATATCCGTTGAAACACGGCAATATGCCGCAACTTTTATTTTGCTGTTCATTGTACCTCCTTCCCCCATTAATATGGGGATAAATATCCCCCTGCATAATATATTTTAACGCTTTACCACCTGAAAGTAAATTGACAAAATAGACAAATCGGTTTGCATAAATCCGTCAAACAATATGCAGGGGAAAATCATTTAAGCAGCTTCTTTTATCGGCTGTTTATCCTGCAATTGAATAAGCTGTTCCAACTGGTTATCGGTAATCAGTTTTTGTTTGTGAAGTTCTTTGTAGTAACCAATTTTCATGGCTTTACGAAAATCATAAAGACATTCAGCCGGTATTGACAGACTAGTATCAGCTTTTGATTTTTCTTCTGATATATTTTCCTGTACCATAGAAATTAAGGAATCATCCTCATTAGCTATGGCGGTCGATGTGAATAATTCATTTCTTCTCAAATTTCTCCTCCTATAATTTAAGCACTTTCTTTAAATTTACTGTCTGAATTTTTCTCATTTGAAACAGTTTCAGGTATAACAGGTTCAGTTCCATCAAGCCTTTTAGGAACATCCAACACAACAGGCGGATTGTCCCTTAAAAAGCGTTTTTCCTTTTCTGAATTGATAAAATCCTGCACCTCATTAATAGAAAAAACAAAATCCAGCAGTTCCTTGAATTCGTCAGGCAATAAATCATCACCGAAATATTTATAAGCCAGACCTCCGACTTGACAAAGATTGTGTGTACGAACCTTGTGTTCCTCAGTGTCAATTTTTGCTTTTAAGGCATTACGTGATTTCTCCAGCTTGCTTAATGTGGCGGCTGCTTCCTGTGTACGTTCGTTATATCTTGCAAGCTTAGCCTGCATTTCAGTAATATTAGTGCTTCTTGGCATAGTAAAACATCTCCTTTTTAATCTCATTTCATTCGTCAGCCCATACGGGCGAAAAACATATCATCAACGGCTGATTCACCGTATGCCGCCATGTTTGTGGGATAATCGGCTGCACAGCGTTGCTGTTCTAGTCTGCACTATTTTCATAGCGTTACAGACTACCTTTCATTCTGTTGTGAATGAAGCAGCCTTATATCCCGAAGGGCGCACTTATACAAACTCTGGCGAGTTTGTGTGCGTGAGGGGCAAAAGCCCCCTCAACCCCCGAATGATTTTTCTCGCGAAAAATCTGAACTGCACATTTCGTGCAGATGGTTGATGCCGTAAACGGTATTTTGGTACGATTGAGTCAGCGTGATCGAGGCTTCTTTTTGGGCTTGTCGAGTTCAGAATGTGGAGCTTTAACAGTCTGATTTTCTTTTACTATCTGCTCCCATATCCGGTTAATCTCATTCTGATACTGCTTATTAACGAAAATCTTCATCTTGTCTTCACCTGCGTTAGCAATCTTATGTTGAATATTCTGTTTCAGAAGTTCCGCTTCAATCTTTTCCATTATTTCTTTTGCATCAATAAATGTAAGCATTTCAGAAATAGGACAACCAACTACAGTTTCAAGCATTTCTTTTACAAGACCTTTTCTGTCATTCTGTAAAGAAGAAATCTGAAATTTTAGGCGTTCAATTTCAGCATCAGTATTCTCAAGCTGAATTTTTCTATTACGACTGCCTTTGTCTGTCCTATAACCTTTTTTCTCAATAGCACAGGCAGTAGTGCCTAAGTGTAACTGAGGAACCTTTTCAATACCTTGCTCAGCATAGCTTCTGTGGTCAATTCTTTCATCAGAAACAGCATAAAGCTTGTGATTGCACCAATCTGCCCAACGCTCACGCCACACTTTCAACAACTCCCTGTCATTCCAAGAACGGTCTTTTGTTGTAAAACCGTTTTCGTCAACCCTGCGTGTGGTAAGCAAAATATGAACGTGAGGATTTCCGTCATTCTTGTCATGAATAGCAAAATCAACACACATTCCGCTTGAAACGAAGCATTGATTACAGAAATTTCGTACCAAGTCAATTTGCTCGGATTTTGATAATTCCACTGGAAGTGCGGCGTCAATATCCCTTGCAGTTTGACTATTTTTTCTTGTTTCAGACTTCTCCACAGCATTCCAAAGGACAGAACGCTTTTTAAATTTAGGCGGTGCATTATCTGGCAACAGGATTTCTTTATGGACAATCTCTTTTTTCTTGCGATAATCATGAACCATGTTGTCATATTCATTTTTGATTTTTTCACCTGATATGTACGCCGCTTTTCCGACGGCTGATTTTCCTTTACCTCTGCTCACCATCTTGACATGAAAATGATAAATTGCTATAGGCAGTTCTCCTTTCGCAATTGAATTTCTCGAATTAGTTGTATCAACCTCATCTGCTCATTTAGTCCCATTTCAAACCTCAATCTTCTTAAAATGGTCTGTTCTGATACTCCAAGTTCGTGAGCAAGCTCCCATTGATACACCTTTTTCTCTTTTAGTTCATTTCTAATAATTTGATTAGTCATCTCTTTTATCTCCTTACATTTTATTTATGAAACCGCTT
>CALMXN010000336.1 GCA_937871145.1 uncultured Clostridia bacterium | reverse complement strand
GGCTTTGCGATCGCCCACATACCCCTTCGCATTACAATACGAAACTATAAAACAAAAAGGAGGCTTAATGCCTCCTTTATTTATTTTCCTAAAATTTTTGCTGTTTTGAGTATTGCTATCTGTGACTTTGCGTCAGGGATTTCATTGCTCATTATCATTTCAACAGCCTTATCAAAAGGAATCTTCACAATATCCAAAAACTCATCATCGTCAAGATTCTGCTGTGTGAAAGTCAGTCCCTTTGCATAATACATATGAATTTTTTCTGTTACATAACCTGTTGTAGGATACATAACACCGATATAAGTGAATTCGCTTGCACAAGCGCCTGTTTCCTCTAAAAGCTCACGCTTTCCGCATTCATAGTGATCCTCTCCAGCGTTAAGCTTGCCAGCAGGAATTTCAAGAAGAATGTCCTTGAACGGATATCTGAACTGTTTTACAAAAAGAATTTCGTCATTTTCATTTATTGGGACAACGCACACACCGCCGTGATGGTGAACGACCTCACGAATTGCTTCTTCGCCGTTTTCTAATTCGACAGTATCTTTTGTAAGAGTAATAATTTTACCCTCATGGATAACCAAAGAGTCAAGCGTTTTTTCATACAGATGCATAAATTTCAGTACCTTTCTTTTTATATGGAATAAATGTATTTTATTTTAAATACTCTTAAATGTAACTCATTTTTAGGGGGAATTTATTTGCAGATGAAATGCTTTGAAAAGACATGTACCCATCCCACAATATCCTCAGAAATATTATACCTTGCAAATACCACTCCACAAGCAAATGTAAAAATCGTTCACAATGAACAGCTTGATCCGCTTGCTTATGCAATAGGCTTTGGATGTAAAAGCAACTCAAGTCTTATAATTGGTGGAATAAACGAAAATGACTGGCTTTCAACACGCATGTTGATTATGTTTGCGCGAACCTTATGCAATGCACTTTCTAAAAACATTCCTATCTCAGGAATCAACATCAGCGAAATTTTCAGGCACAAAGGAGTGTGGATAATACCAAAATTCGCCAATGTTACAAGTCCGGCGACTGCTATGAATTTTATTGTTGATAAAATTGATCCCCGTCAGATTATTGAGCTTACCCCGGGCGACGAATACATACGATACTATCCGGCGTGGCATAACCAGACAAACGTAAGGCTATTTGCTTATATTATGGCTTCATCAACAGGATACCCAATCCAGAACTTTAACGACTATGCAAACGAAGAAAACAGCCTTTGCTCGTGGTTTGCGGAGCATACTCAGCGTCCTGCATATTCAATGCTTATCGATAAGGATACAAAGTCAAGCCTTGATGACCTTGAATTACTTTTCGACCGACTTCTTGAAAGTCTTGTTATCTTTGCATCATCATAAATTAATCTTTTTCATCGTCTGCGGGTTCTTCGGGATCCGCAGCTTTATTTTGTGCTAATTTTTCCTCAAAGCTGACATAATCATATTCTCTTTCAAATGCTTTCTTTTTGATCAGCTTATTGCCAACTACAACATACGCTATGAGCAATACTAGTCCTGTGAAGGAAATTATTATGCCTTCTGTGAGTCCACGTGGGCGATAGTCAAATCTGATTTCTATATCTTTTCCTTCAGGGCATTTTACTGCCATAAGTCCGTTATCGACCTTTTCAATTCGTGTTTCTTCACCATTAACTTTTGCAGTAAATCCTTTATCATACGGAACGCTGAAGAAAACAAGGTTTTCCTTGTCGAGATTTATTTTTGCAGTAAATCCTTTTGTGTCCTTCTTAAAATAATATGCTGCTGTGGCTTTTCTCTGAAGGCAATCCTCAGCAAAGCCAGAATTATCATAAACTGAATCCACATCCGCCTGTGGCAGTGGCTTGATAATATCCCTGAAACGCATTATCTGGAAGTGATCAAGCAATATCCCTTTGAGAAGAAGTCTGTCCTTTGAAGATCCACCCTTTGTTTCGAACTGCTCCTTGGTAATATAATAATCAAAAGTAAATCCCATTGGAATATAGTTTTTGTTTTCATATATATCAAAATTATTCTGCGTACCGATAAATTCAAAGCCGTCCATTGTTATTGGCTTTTCATTTTTTCTGTTGAAATAATATTTTGTAGAAAGCAGACTCCTGAGCGGATATCTTTCAACAGGAACTCTTGATGCAACATCTCTTGTTATACCAAGCCCCTGATAGAATTCCATAATTGACGGCGGAACAACACTGTGAAAGGTCCTCATAGAAGAGTATCCCCAGAACATAGGGAAATTATCTGAAGATTCACTTATATCAACTCTAAAAAAGTCCTTGCCCGTATCAAGAGAAATATTATTCTTGCCTTTAATAGCTTCATTTATATAAGAATTCGGATAAGACCCTTGTGCGACACCATACCAGACTATTGCACCAGTGCATAAAAATGCCGCAAGTGTAGTGAGAATTGTTGCACGCCTGAAGAAATATTTGTTCCTTTCAGAAACATAAGCAACATATAAGAGCATTAATAGTCCTGCTGTTGTGACGGCTATTGATATCCAGAATAAATCCTTATACGTTGCCAGCTTTCCGTAATCAAGAACTCCTTCGACCTTTGGATCCTGAATCGGTAGCAGTGCTGAAAGTGCAAAGAATGCAACAACTGCTATACAAATAGGAACGCCCTTGCTTAGCCTCATTCTTCTGTTGTCAAGAACATATGCTGTCATAACACACATTAAAAGAATAGGCATATAGTACCATCTTGCGTAATAACTGCTGTTGAATGCATAAAAAGAAGTATTAAGAACTGGAATAAACGCACAGATTATACAGACTGTAATAACTTTTTTCATCCAATTCTTTTTCTTACCCTTGAAAAATGCAATTACTCCTGCCATTGAGAATAATGGTAGGTAGCCGGCAATTGAAGCCCATCTTGCCATTGTTGATGAGAAGAGATTTGCTCTTGCCGGTGGGTCAGGGAGCATAAAGAAGCTCTGAATAATTCTGAAAAATCTGAATCTGTCGCTGTAGACAATCATATCAAGTCCATAAAGCTTCTGGTCGACACGAGGGTTATCGGTTATTGCAAGTACCGACGGCAACAAGATAAAGCAAGCAAGCATTACACCAAGGACTGATTCAATCATCAGACCGAAGAATTTCCTTAAATTTATATGGAAGTCATCGCTTGTACATCTGCAGACAAAATAAATAACGAGAAATGTAATCTGCCCTGTGAAGAAAAAGTAATTCACGACAGCACAAAGTGCAACTGCAAGTGCAAAAACACCACGTCTGTCGTTATTGACACGTTCCTCAAGTGCGATAAGCAGGAGAGGAAAAACCGCAACTACATCATGGAAGTGGTTGAAAAATATATTGTAAAGCTGGAAGCCGGAAAGTGCATAGAGTACTCCTGCAATTACACAGGCATTCTTGCTTTTTACAAATCGCCTTGCGAAAGCATAGCTTGTTACACCGGCTACTCCTGCTTTTATCGCAAGAAGCCAAGGAATAAGATATATAACAGCACTGTTTGGGAAGGGGATAGTCAGCCAGAAAAACGGACTCCCAAGCAGATAGAAGGAATATGACCCAATAAAGTTTGAGCCAAGGTCAGTACCCCAATCCCAAAAGACATTTCCGTTCCTGATTGCTTCGTGCGCATAGCGATAAAAAGGAATCTGCTGTGAATTAAAGTCCCCATAATACAAGAATATTCCTTTGTTATATATAATAACAGGGAGCATTACCAACATCATTATTACGAATACAATTAAAAAAACCTTTAAATACTGTTCCTTGCCTCTGTTTTGTGCCAGAGGATTTTTAAACTTCACAACACCACGCCTTTCCATTAACGTCCTTAATAGTATAACATAATTTTACAACATTTAAAAGAATAAAAATAAAAAAGCCCTTGATAAACAAGGACTTTTTTATACTATGTATTAATATTTTGAATCACAGCACCACAGAACGATAAGAATAATTCCGCCGACAAATGGTACTAATACAAGGAAGTACAGAAACGGTGAGAACCCAGCATCTCTCAATCTTCTTACTGCGATTGCAATGCCTGGAATTAAAATAGCTAATGAATATATCCATGTGATAAATATCAAACCTGTAATAGTTGCAAATGCCCCTAAGATTATTCCAATGATAAAGTTAACCAATACAGGCATCCAGAATTCTCTTCTATTTGATGTTCCTCTAAAATCGAGTCCTCTTTGCCACATACTAATGTATTCTTTCATATAACCTCTCCTTTTATCTAGTATTTATTAATACTATGCAGAGAGACAAAAAAATATCACCCACAGAAACCTGTGAGTGATATTTAGAAAGTGAAATTAAATTACTTAAGTTCAACAGTTGCGCCAGCAGCTTCAAGTTTTGTCTTGATTTCTTCAGCGTCAGCCTTTGAAGCACCTTCTTTAACTGCCTTTGGAGCACCTTCAACAAGTTCCTTAGACTCTTTAAGTCCAAGACCTGTGATTTCCTTAATAGCCTTGATAACGTTCATCTTAGCATCACCGAATGAAACGAGAACTACGTCAAATTCTGTCTTTTCTTCAGCAGCTGGAGCAGCTCCACCTGCAGCTGGAGCAGCAGCTACTGCAGCTGTTACACCGAATTCTTCCTGGATTGCCTCAACAAGTTCAGCAAGTTCAAGTACACTTAATGACTTTACGTCTTCAACAAATTTTAAAATTTTCTCTGAAGCCATGATAATTAATCTCCTTTATAATTTGAATTTGCTCAGTTATGAGCGGTAATATTCTGCGTTAAGCAGAAAGCCCAGCATAATAATTATGCTGTTTCTTTTGAATCTGCAACTGCTTTGATAATAGCAGCGAGCTTCTGCATTGGTCCCTGAAGTGAACCAACGAGCTGTGAAAGAAGAATTTCTTTTGAAGGAATCTTTGAAAGAGCCATAACGCTCTTTTCATCGTAAATTTCTTCTCCGATAAATCCTGCCTTAACATTGAAATAGTCTTTTTTATTCTCAGCAAATTTGCCGAGAATTCTTGCTGGAGCAGTCTGATCTTCTGTTGAGATAGCTATAGCTGTTGTTCCTTCAAGAGCACCAGTAATACCATCAAGACCAACATTCTTCATAGCAAAACGAAGTAATGAGTTCTTTTCAACGGAATAAGAGATACCAGCTTCACGAAGCTCTTTTCTGAGCTTGGTGTCTTCTTCAACAGTAATACCCTTGTAATCAACGATAACGCCGGCAGCTGCACCCTTTAAAAGTTCAGTTAACTGAGCAACCTTTTCCTGTTTCTGAAGTAATACCTTCTCACTTGGCATAGAATTTCACCTCCACGAAATGTTTCACAAATCGTTTCCAAAAAAGAAAACCTTTTCTCATCTTAAAAGACGGGAAAAGGATACAAAGTTTATTAGCTTTGCTTGTCTTTCCTCGGCTGGACTTACGGATTTTACTCCACCAACTGTCTTTAGAATACGATAGCTTTATAAGTATACCATTATGTATTTGTTTTGTCAATGCTTTTTTCTCTTAATTTATCGTGCTTTAACTTTTTGGATTTTCTTCGCTGAAAGTTTTTACTGGAGCATCCTTCATTTGCTTTAATTCTTTATTTGCCTTACGGAATTTTGCAATAAAGAACAGTCCGATTGCCGCCACCATAAATGCCAGACAAAGATACAGGAGAGAAACTCCTAACTGTGAAATAACATCGCAGAACGAGTCAAAAAAATTGTCGTCTTCAGGATATGAACTGCCAAACATAAATAGCGCCCCCTTATTTACATATTTTTATAATATTAGCACGTTTTTGTAATATTGTCAATATTTTAGGTATTTTATGTTTTTTAGTAATTTTGCAATGTGAAGGGAAGCGAAATTTATACTATCTTTCAGTTTTGTACATGAAGGGGCGCTGGGGCTTTGCGGTCGCCCCCATACCCCTTCGCACAGTATAACTAACCTTTGTAAAGTAATAAAAGGTCGAAGCACGAAATCAACCACATACAAATTACGAATAGAAATTAAAACTTAACTGGTTGATTGAGCGACCGTCACTCAAAGTAGACATCGAAGTGCAGAAACGTCAAATCCGAGTTGTGGAGCGACAGCGAACGCGTGTCTGAGGATTTGACTTGATTTTCTTTCGTCATTTCTTGTATCAAGACAAGAAATGACATAATGAAATACTTCTTAACTTCGAAGGCTTTGCGGTCGCCCCCAAAGCCTTCGCACAATAAAACTGAAATTTATAAAGTAATAAAAGGTCGAAGCACGAAATCAGCTACATTACTGTCGTCGCAGCAAATATCAAATAAAAAAGGACACTGTGTAGTGTCCTTTAATCGTGTGAAATTATACGCCGTATTTAGATGTGTTGATTCTGACACCAGGTCCCATTGTTGATGCAACAACAACTGACTTGAGGTACTGACCTTTTGCAGCTGATGGCTTAGCTTTAATGATTGCATCAATAAGAGTATTGAAGTTTTGTTCAAGCTTTTCCTGTCCGAATGAAGCCTTACCGATTGTACAGTGAATAATGTTTGTCTTATCAAGACGATATTCAATCTTACCAGCTTTAGCTTCTTTAACAGCTCTTGCAACGTCAGGTGTAACTGTTCCAGCCTTAGGGTTAGGCATAAGACCACGAGGTCCGAGAACCTTACCAAGACGTCCAACAAGTCCCATCATATCTGGTGAAGCAATAACTACGTCAAAGTCCATCCAGTTTTCTTTAGTGATCTTTTCAACAAGATCTTCTGCTCCTACAAAATCAGCTCCAGCTTCTTTAGCAGCAACCATTTTCTCATCCTTGCAGAATACAACAACGCGAATAGTTTTACCTGTACCGTTTGGTAGAACAACAGCACCACGAACCAACTGATCAGCGTGACGTGAGTCAACTCCCAATCTGATGTGTGCTTCTATTGTTTCATCGAATTTTGCTTTAGCATTCTTTGAAGCTATATCTAATGCTTCACCTGGCTCATACATTTTTGTTCTGTCGATAACCTTTGAGCTATCAACATATTTCTTGCCATGTTTCATTAATTTTTCCTCCCTCATAAGTGGTAATTAGCGGAATGTTCCTCCCACCAGCGGGTAAACTGTAATATTACAGCCACCTTGCGATATCTCGCAATCAAAGCATATTTCATGCTTTGAAAATTTTTATATAGAACGACGGACAGGGAATTAGTCTTCTACGACAATACCCATTGAACGAGCTGTTCCTGCTATCATACTCATTGCTGTTTCAACAGTAGCAGCATTAAGATCAGGCATTTTCTGCTCTGCAATCTTCTTGATCTGCTCTTTTGTGATTTTAGCAACTTTAGTTTTGTTTGGAACGCCTGAACCTGATTCAATTCCGCAAGCCTTCTTGATAAGAACTGCTGCTGGCGGAGTCTTTGTAACAAAAGAGAAAGAACGGTCAGCGTAAACTGTGATAACTACTGGAATGATAAGTCCAACATCGTTCTTTGTGCGCTCGTTGAATTCTTTTGTAAATGCCATGATATTAACACCATGTTGTCCAAGTGCTGGTCCAACAGGTGGTGCTGGTGTTGCTTTTCCAGCTGCAATTTGCAATTTAATGTAGCCTGTTACCTTTTGTGCCATTTTTTGCACCTCCATAAATTGTGGTAAAAGTCGAGCTGATAAAAATTATTTCAGCCCTCCCACTTAAAGCATTTAATATGTTATCTGCAACTAACAAGCATATTTTCTGCTTTCTTCCGATAAGTCGAAATTAATATTCTTCAAGCTTTTTAACCTGAGCAATTTCAAGTGTTGCAGGTGTATCTCTACCAAACATTGAAACAACAACATCAACAGTTTTTGCTTCAAGATCAATAGTCTTAACGATACCAACGAAACCTTCGAGGGTACCAGCAACAATTGTAACATTGTCGCCCTCTTTGAAATTAACTTCAAATGACTTGTTCTTGTCAACACCAAGGCTTGCAACCTCTGCTTCTGAAAGAGGAATTGGCTTTGATCCAGGTCCGACAAATCCTGTAACGCCTCTGGTATTTCTAACGACATACCATGAATCGTCTGTCAGTACCATTTTAACCAGAACATAGCTTGGGAATACCTTTCGTTCAACTTCACGTTCAACTTGTCCAGCCTTGCTGTCCTTCATCTCTGTTACAAGTTCAGTAGGAACTCTGATTTCAGGGATAAGATCGTGAAGCTTTCGGTTTTCAACAACTTTTTCGATATTCTGAGCAACCTTATTCTCATAACCGGAATAAGTATGAACAACATACCACTTTGCTGATTCTGACATTGTTTTACCTCCACACAATTCAAGTCATAAGACTTAAATACGTTTTAATCTGATTTCGCTTGTCTGATTATCTTTTCAGAACGAGATCAAGCAGCGATTTCAATCCGAGGTCAACTCCCCCGATGAATAGTGCAGTAATAGCCATAGCTATAAGAACAACGCCAGTGTTATTGAGCACCTGTTTTTTTGTAGGCCATACTATTTTTTTAACCTCAGATTTAAGGTCCTTGAAGAACTTCTTAATCTTGCTTGGTTTTTTTACAGCCTTTGCGGATTTTTTTGAATCAGTTTTTTTAGCTGATTTTTTTTCTTCAGTTGAGCTCTGTGAAACGTCAATTTGATCTTTTTTCATTGTCAGCCCCACCTTCCCGCTATTTGGTTTCTTTGTGAAGAGTATGTTTCTTACAGAACTTGCAGTATTTATTCATTTCAAGCCTGTCCGGATCATTCTTCTTGTTTTTCTTTGAGTTGTAATTTCTCTGCTTGCACTCTGTGCATGCCAATGTAACCTTAACTCTCATTTCGGCACCTCCTGACCAAATTTGTATTCTGTATGAGCAGAATACAGTCGAACTGTCTGCTTTTGCAGACTTTGCCTCCCTCAATAAAGTCAATATTCCTGCGGTTTTATAAAAAAGCGCGCAAAAAAATAAACCTCAAAAGAGGTAATATAACTATAACATATTACACATATATAAGTCAAGTAATTTTACGAATAATTTTTTATAAAGTTTTTACTGATAATAAGGCTGGTTTTCTCATATATTATTTTATACGATGTGCAGTTTTATCCAGCTGTGGACTTTTTATTATAAACTATTAACATATTGCAGATGTTGAATTAATATGGTATAATATTATAATCGTAAAATCATGCAGATGCATATCTGTTCTATATACTATTATAAAGGAGTGGACGTTCAGTGTCAAGGGTTCGT
>CALMXN010000335.1 GCA_937871145.1 uncultured Clostridia bacterium | reverse complement strand
TTATGGGAATGCTCGACCCACCAAGAACAGAAGCAAAACGTGCAATAAGATTATGCTCGGATGCTAAAATCAAAACTGTTATGATAACAGGCGACCATAAGATTACTGCGTGTGCAGTGGCAACTCAGGCGGGCATTATGAATGATAACCTGATAGCTGTTACTGGTGATGAGCTTAACTCAATGAGTGACGAAAGACTTGACGAAATCATTGATGACATTGCGGTTTTTGCAAGGGTTAATCCTTCCGATAAATTAAGAATTGTCCGTGCCTTTAAGAGAAAAGGTCATATAGTTTCAATGACAGGTGACGGAGTAAACGATGCCCCAGCAATTAAGGAAGCTGACATTGGCGTTTCTATGGGAATAACGGGAACAGATGTTACAAAGCAAGCAGCGGATGTAATTCTGCTTGACGATAATTTTGCAACACTTGTTTCAGCAGTTGAGCAAGGCAGAACCATATACTCAAATATCAGAAAATTTGTAAGATACCTCTTATCCTGTAATATCGGTGAGGTTGTGACAATGTTCCTTGGGATACTTATGGGTATGCCTATCATTTTACTTCCGACGCAGATTCTTCTTGTAAATCTTGTTACTGACTCGCTACCTGCAATAGCACTTGGGCTTGAACCACCTGAGGACAACATAATGAAAAAGGCCCCGAGAAAGTCAACAGACGGATTCTTCAGCGGTGGTCTGATGTCGAGAATAGTTTTCAGAGGGTTATTCATAGGGCTCGGAACTCTCGCAAGCTTCTCATTAATGGCACGAATGGGCGCAAGCCTTGAAGTATGCAGAACTGCCGCACTGTATACTCTTGTAGTATCTCAGCTTATCCACGTATTTGAGTGCAAGAGTGAGGAAAAGGGACTTTTCGGTGTACGATACCTAAGCAACCTGTTCCTTATTTTAGCTGTTATAATTTCTGCATTTGTTATGTTTGCGTGTATGCTTATCCCGTCACTTCAACTTATATTCTCAACAGTTCCACTTAACTCAAAGCAATTGTTAGTTGCAACAGGCTGTGCATTTGCTGTACCGCTCCTGACATCATTATTCTCGGGAACAAAGAATACCGCTGTAAAGAAAATAAAGAAATAAAAAAAGAGAGGGCAACCTCTCTTTTTTATTGTTATAAAGCCTTACTGAGTATCTGCATAGCTGTTTTGTATCCTGCATCCATTCGCTCCTGTGAAAGCTCCTTTGAAACAGTAATGGTTTCAATAAAACCATCATTAAAGCTTTTGTCCGGAATAACTCTTATGATATTTGTATCAGGGAAGCTGTCATCCTCTTTTTTAAAATCCTTTTTAAGCTTGTTCCGGCGGTTATTTTCAAGATAAACAACAATAAAATCTCTTATTCCAAGCTCATAAAGTGGCTTTATCGGGACATTGTCTGCCCAGCCACCGTCATAGAATTCAGCTTCACCAAGCTTCTTTTTTGGATAAATAAGTGGAAGTGCCGACGATGCAAGAACAGTATCACGCACCTGTGAAGGTGTTTTACTTTCAAGGCATATGTATTCTGCATTTGTTTTTGTGAGGAAGGTTTCAATATCCCCCGCTCTGCAGATTGTCGCATAAGCAGGTATCCTGTTGAAATTATCTGATATCATAAGAAAATCATCAATTATTTTTGCTAAACCCACCTGTGTAAAGGCACTTCCCTTTTTAATTCCATATTCGAGCAATTGCGCTATTTTCTTCAAAGATTCATAATCAAGAGTACAATTCTTACAAAAAATTTTAATCAATGGTGAGAGGAACTTCAGAACAGGAATAACCGATGGGGCCAGAAGTCCGATTGTCACACAGAATTTCATAAATGGTGATTTTTCAAGAAGATCATTCTGCTGGGCAAGCCATGCAAATTCCTTCTTTATAGCATTTCTTTTGGTTTCATCAGAAGAATAAAGCATATCCTCCTGATCAACAGAAAGCCATGTTTCTACTGCCTGTTCATACGTTCCCTGACTGAAAATCAAGGCATTCAGTGCCCCGACGGAAGAACCTGATACTATCCTGATTTTATCTGCTACCTTGAGTTCCTCAAGTGCCTTCCACACACCTATCTGAAAAGCTCCTTTTCCCCCACCACCTGAAAAGACAAGCCCATATTGTTTTTCTGAGTACATTAAATCATCTCCTCAGAAAATTAATATGATATTTTATTAGAATTTATTATTGCTTATTTTTATTTTCTCTGCTTGCCTTCTTATATTTATATTCTTCTATTGTTTCGTGAATGAGTTCAATAAACTTCTTTGAAGTTACCGAAAGCGATTTATTCTTGTTATAAATAAGACTGTATGGATAGGTTGAATTTATGCCTGTAACCTTTAATTCCTTAAGCTGACTGTATCTTATATCAAGCCTTACTGCTGAATACGGGATAAGAGCAATACCAAGGTTTGAGCAAACTGCTCTTTTTATAGCATCAATATTTCCAAGATACATACTTATTTTTTCAGGAATTCCAATATCCTCAATGAATTTCTTATAGTATGTGTAGAGCTGTGAATCAGTCTTGTGAACAACAAACTCTACTGTTGCTAACTCCTCAGCTGTTACTTTTGTCTTTTTTGCTAAAGGATGAAGTGGCGAGGCAACAAGGACAAGCTTTTCCTCAATCAGTTTTTCAGAATATATATAACTGCTATATTCAAGATTGCCACCATTAATAGCAAAATCAAGCGTTCCATTATTGATACCGTGTGCAATTTCCGAAGTATTTGCTATATTAAGATTAATTTTTGTATTCGGGTAACTTTTCTTAAAAAGACCGATAAGCTCAGGGAGAATATATGTTCCAGGCGTATTGCTTCCACCTATATTAATAGTACCGCCGATAAAGTTTTTAGTAGTTGATATATTATGCTCAAGCTCACAAACAATGCTCATAATCTTTCTTGTATACTCATAAAGCATAAGCCCGTTTTCACTAAGACAAATCTTGTTCCCTATTTTATTAAAAAGCTTAAGTCCAATCTGTTCTTCAAGCTTTTTTATCTGTATTGACAATGCTGGCTGACTGATATGCAGGACTTCTGACGCTTTTTTAAAGCTTTCATATTCAGCAACACTATTAAAAAGTTCAAGATAATGTAATTCCATTAAAAGCACCTCTGGATTGTTAATATTTTATCATTCATTTATTTTGTAAATGATTGCTTTTTAAATAATGTATTTGCAATGTATCCTGACAGCGAATATAATCATAATGGCGAGATTTTTTTATATATGTTGGGAGGAAGCTTATAATGTCAGATTTATTCAGGATACCATTAATAGTTCTCGGTCTTGGATCTGCTATATCTGTTGCAATCGGATTGCTTATGCATGTAATGATAACAGTAGCAAAAAAATTATCGAAAAATAACAATATATAAATACTGTTATTGTATCACATATTATTATAGAAAGATAGGTGCTTGTCATAAATATTTCTGATTTGTTTCAAGGAATAGGCACAATGTTTTCGCAAACTCCCCTGGTGGTAACCTTTAGAATTGTGCTGATTTTTCTTGGTATTTTACTTGTTTATCTCGGTGGAAAGGGCGCTCTTGAGCCTCTGATAATGATACCAATGGGCTTTGGTATGTCAGCTATCAATGCTGGTGTACTCTTTATGGAAGCCAACAAGCTCGGCAATCTTTTCATTGACCCGCTTGTTACTGATCCTAATGATCTTATGAACATAATGCAGGTTGATTTCCTTCAGCCTATATATACTCTGACCTTCAGTAACGGACTCATAGCCTGTCTTGTTTTTATGGGAATCGGTGTTATTACTGACCTCGGCTTTGTTCTCAAGCATCCTGTAATAGGAATGGTAATCGCTATGTTTGCTGAACTCGGCACAATAGCAACCTTCCCTATTGCAAAGCTTATGGGCTTTAATGATGGTGAATCCGCAGCTATATCACTTATCGGCGGCGCAGACGGACCAATGGTTCTCTTCACTTCACTGACACTTGCAAAAGACCTGTTTGTTCCTATTTCAATAGTTGCATACTTATATTTAAGCCTTACATATGGCGGATATCCGTTCCTGATACGACTCTTGGTTCCAAAAAAGATTCGCGGAAAAGCACTCACTGTAAAAAAAGACACGAGCGGAAAGAAAATCACTTCAAAGCAAAAGCTCATATTTGCAGTTATACTGAATACTATACTATGTCTTCTTTTCCCTGTGGCAGCGCCATTGTTCCTGAGCTTCTTTGTTGGAATTGCAGTACGTGAAGCCGGCATTGACAAATATACAAAACTGATTGAAAACGGCTTTTTATACGCTTCAACTTTCTTCCTCGGATTAATGCTCGGCGTATTATGCGATGCAAACACTATACTTGACCCAAAGGTATTAAAGCTTCTTGTTCTCGGTATGGTAGCCCTTCTGCTCTCCGGTATCGGCGGACTCATCGGTGGATATATAATTTATTTCTTCAAAAAAGGCGACTTCAACCCTACAATAGGTATTGCCGGAGTATCATGCGTACCGACAACAGCTAAAGTTGCACAAAAGGAAGTTACAAAGGTAAACAAATCTGCTTTCATTATGGAATATGCTCTCGGTGCAAATATTTGCGGAGTTATTACTACTGCAATACTCACAGGACTATATGTCACACTTATCAAATAAATTAATAAAGTAATCTCCCAATAATATTGTCTACATAAAAACAAAAGATATGAGATTAATCTCTCATATCTTTTGTTTTTTTATTTTGCTGGAATTACTTCAAGCCAGTAACCATCCGGGTCGGAAATAAAATATATTCCCATTGCTTTGTTTTCAAAGCAAACCCAATTATTTTCCTTGTGGTATTTTAGTGCCTCATCATAATTATTGGTTTCAAAAGCAAGATGGATTTCATTATCGCCAAGATTATAAGGCTCTTTTCTATCACGTATCCATGTCAGCTCAAGCCGGTGCTGTGACTGATTATCAGCAAGGAACGCAATAATAAATGAACCATCCTGTGCTTCTATTCGTGATGCTTCCTTGAGTCCTAATGCCTTATCATAAAACTCAAGACTTTTATTAAGATCAGATACATTAAGATTGTTGTGAACCATTTTAAAATGCATAATTTTTATCCTCCATAAAATTTATATTCAATATTATAACATATCATTTTATAAAATAAAGAGATATGTTATAAAACTGTTTAGACTATTTATGCTCTTCTTTTTCCTTTTTATCTGTAAGACAACTAATTTTTTCTGATAAAACGTTTACTCTGAAAAACTTGTTTTGATATTCTTTAGGAGTCATCCCCACTTGCTTTTTAAAGCAGTTTATAAAATGGCTGTGGGAGCTGAAATTGAGAATATTCCCTATTTCAATAGGTGAAAAGTCAGAATACTTCAGCATATTTTCTGCTTCCTCAACCTTTTTATTAATAATGTATTCCTTAAAGTTTACACCGACTTCCTTAAGAAAAAGCTTTGATAGATACTGTGGAGTGATTTTTGCCTTTTCTGCAGCCTCAGAAAGTGTCATTTTATTATGAAGATTATCTGTGATATAATCAATCGTCCACGAAACAGGCTTTGAATATATACTGCCTCGCTTTATCTTTTTCATTCTATCATTAAAGTCATTAACCATTTCAAAATGAAGACTATCAAATTCATCAACCGATTTTGCTTTGTCAGCACGCTGAATATACATATCACTGAGGTTATAGGCAGCTTCCATTTCCATACCGCCCTCAACGCAGAAACGTGTTATCATAGCAACACTTATTATAAAATGATACCTTGAATTCTTTATCGGATCATCAGAGAGCACTCCATAGCCAGGGGAAAGATAGGTATTCCTGCTTTTCTTGAAATCTGTGAGCTCACCACTTGAAACGTCGTAGTAAAATTTCATTTCCTGGTCATAACACCTATGGCGGTCTGAATATTCCCTGTGCTCATATAATTTTTCCGTAAGATACTTATCACTTGTCATTACTCTCACCCCTTTGAAGACATTATATATCATTCCACAAAAATTCACAATAATTTTTTGATAATTAGATTAAATTTTTTATATCAATTGCATATAAAACGTGGTATTTTTATAGTATCAAAGGGGGAGTTCAATTTGAAAAATACAATCAATCTTAAAAAAGGCATTAATCTTGGTGGCTGGCTTTCACAATGTGAATACACAAACGAACACTACGACTCATTTATTCATGAAAACGATATTAAGAACATATCAGAAATGGGCTTTGACCACATCAGGGTGCCTTTTGACTATGAATTAATCGAAACTGACGACGGCAACCCTATTTTAGAAAATTACAAATACTTTGACAACTGTATTGAATGGGCTGAAAAATATGGACTTAAAGTAATTCTTGACATGCATAAGGCGCCTGGATATTCATTTATCGAAGCATATGAACCAACCAACACACTTTTAAATACTGAATCACTCAAAAAACACTATATAAGCCTTTGGGTTGAAATGGCTAAGAGATACGGGAAGTACCCTGATATGGTTGCTTTTGAACTTCTCAACGAGCTTGTTGAAGAAAATCTGAGTGAGCCATGGAACATTCTTTCACACAGAACAATTGCTGAAATAAGAAAATCTGCACCTGACACAAAAATCATTGTCGGCGGTATAAACTGGAACAGTGTATTTGCTGTTGAGCTTTTAGGCAAGCCTTATGACGATAACATCATTTACAACTTCCATTGCTATGAGCCACTTGTTTTCACTCATCAGAGAGCATACTGGGTTCCTGAAATCAAGGACATTGAAGAAATCGGCTACCCACTAAGCAAGGAACAGCTTATGAAGTATAATGATGTTTTATCTGATGAACATCAGAAAGCTCTTAGAAATTCTTTCTTCAACAAGGAATCTTCAGAGTTATTTGAAGCACTATTTGAAGATGCTGTTAAGTTTGCAGAGAAAATCAATGTTCAGCTTTATTGTGGCGAGTATGGCGTAATTGACCAGGCTCCACTTGTGGGCACAGTAAACTGGTTCAAGGCAATCAATACTGCTTTTGAAAAGCACAACATCGGCAGAGCAGTATGGAACTATAAGGTAATGGACTTTGGTCTTATTGATGAGCATTATGCACCTGTCAAGGATGAAATCATTAAGTATCTATAAAAAAAGCAAAAGCAGGCTTATTGCCTGCTTTTTTTATTATGCTATAACTATCAGCACTAAAAGAATAAGCTGAACTATCAGAATTGCTGGTACACCGATAAAAAACTTCGGGTGCTTTGTTTTATGTCTGAAAGCTTTCATTCCAAGTATTGCTCCGATACTTCCGCCAAGAACAGCGACAAGAATTAAATCGTGCTCTGGAATTCTCCACTTATGTTTTATTGCTTTTTTCTTATCGACACCATACATTATAAAAGCAATAAGGTTGACAAGTACAAAATAAATTACAACTATCAATATGTACTTGAGTAAAAAGTCCTGAAATGTATTAAAAAACTGCATCATATATTCTCCTGTCAGATTTTATGTTATAATAGTAACATGAATAAAAAAATATTTCAAATTTTTTTGAAAAAACACTTGACTCTCCTGTTAGGGTAGCATTTACACTATAAATACGGGAAGGAATGATGACAAATGTATCGAATCGGAGAATTTTCAAAACTTACCAAAACCACTATTAAAGCACTTCGCTATTACGATGAAATCGGACTACTCAAGCCCGAGTATGTTGATGAAGAAAACGGATACCGTTACTACACAACCTCTCAGTTGTTTTCTCTTCACAAGATTATTGCGCTCCGTCAGATAGGGCTTTCTGTCACTGATACTCTTAATGTTATTTCCGGAGATAACGTCGAGAATATCTTACAGAACAGAAAAGCAGAAATTCAGTCATTCCTCAATGAAGCTCAGAATCAGCTCTCCCGTGTAAATTGTATTTTGTCAGAAAATGAGGAGGATTTATTTATGAATTATCAAGCTGTTATCAAGGAATTACCAGAATGTATCGTTTATAGTAAAAGAATGAAGCTGGATAGCTACAAGGAGTATTTCAATGTTCTTCCTGCACTCGGTGAGGCTGTTATGAAAGCCAACCCTAACCTAAAATGTACAACGCCTGAATACTGTTTTATCGTTTCACACGACGGTGAATACAAGGAAAATGACATCGACGTTGAATTCTGTGAGGCTGTTGACAAAGTCGGAAAAGAAATTGACGGAGTTGTTTTCAAGAAGGTTAAGAGTGTAAAGGCTGTCACAGTAATGCACAAAGGCTCATATGAGGGACTCCGAAACGCATATGCTTTCATTATGAAGTGGATTGAAGAAAACGGATATAAAGCCATCGAAAATTCAAGAGAAAACTATATCGACGGCATCTGGAATAAAGAAAACGAAGAAGACTGGCTCACTGAAATTCAGGTCCCTGTCAAGAAATAATAAGCAACGGCATCGGAAGTTCCGATGCCGTTTGCTTTATTTTATTTGCTTGATTTTTTCTTGTATCCAAATGCAACAACTGAACTAGCCAGTAACATACATACTATTGCCAATTCAACGCCTTTTGTTGAATCAGTATTTGGGTTTGTAACTGGTTTAATAACTGGTTTAATAACAGGCTTTATAATAGCAGGCTTTATAACAGCAGGCTTTATAACAGCAGGCTTTATAGCAGCAGGCTTTACTGTTATTGTGAAGTCCTTTGCAAAAGCTGTTCCGTCTGCTTTGCCTGGATTAATCGTTGCTGTCACAACAACAGTACCTTCTTTTGTTGCTGTCAGCGTATTGTTTGTAATAGTTGCTCCTGTTGAACCCGCATTTTTTACTGACCATTCAACATCTTTAAATGTTGCTGTGTCAGGATTTACTTTTGCTGTCAGATCAAGCTTTTCACCAACCATGAAACTTGTAGCGTTTGTCATAGTAATAGCATTTACAGGTGAAATAGATTTTTGTGGCAAAATCTGAAAGTCTGTTTTTCCAACAGCCCATGTTTCAAGAGCTGTAGTATTTAAAATATAGTTGTCGTTACAATACAATTCAGCCAGATTTGTGTTATTACTTGTATCCAATGATATCAGCTTATTATTACTACAACCTAGTGTCACTAAATCTAAATTATTAGAAATATTTAATTTCTCCAGACTGTTGGAACTACAAGATAATGCCAAAAGAGATGTATTTCTACTTACGTCTAATGATGTTATTTTATTTTCTGCACAAGTCAATACTACTAGATTAGTATTCTTGCTT
>CALMXN010000334.1 GCA_937871145.1 uncultured Clostridia bacterium | reverse complement strand
GCTGTTTCCTGTAATATGAATGCCGTAATACCTTGAGGTGTCGATGAGGTCAAGGCTTGTCTTTATGGATTTGAAATCAATCATTGGGATTCCTCCTTCCTTGCTTAATCGGAGTAATGCTCCGACATATCTGGGTGATATGTAAAATGCCCCTCACTTTTTAAGGCAAAAAAATGAGGGGGTGGTAACCAAAATCATTGATTTTCTTAAAGTAATCTCCATCTTGCATAAATTAGAGGCGCAAAATCTGTGCAGTATAACTGAAATTGCTATTGAATTTGCTGTCGCTTTTCGGGGCGTTTTTTGAGGATTTTTCATATCTGTAAGCGATTTAAAATTTTCTTTTGATAAACTATGAGCATATTAAGTTCACTGCCTTTCTCGTTCATTTTTTAGGATATAAAAAAATCCGCACCTCTGATTTGAGATACGGATTGAAATATGTATAAAGCACCTATTAAAATTCGTGCTTATTTGTTGCTTTTTGACAATTTATATGTTATACTTTAATGTGATATATTATAGCACGGATACCGCTATATATTGTAAGTAAAAATCGTAACATACGGTACGATTGATGTATTGAAACCTGCCTGTGAAGTTGAGTGGCGATAAAGTCATATCTGACAATGGTAACAACAGAGCTATTATTATGTAAAGCGGAAGCGGAATTATCCGCTTCCTGACCGTAAATATATACATACGGTCTTTCCTTTTTGTTGCGCTTATCGCCGACTGCAACGAGCTTTACCGTTTCATTTGTACGTCCGAAATTGACGTTCCATTCATATACGCCGTCGCCGTTCGGGACAACATTGTCAACCACTTCGTTAAGGAAATCCTTTGAAAGCGGTTCTGACGAATTACTTCCTATACTCTCCAGAGCCGTCCTGAGTTTTGCTATATCGGGTTTGTCGGATATAGTTTGCTCGACTGTTTCGGAAATGGTGTTTTTCTGCTCAATAAGCTGGACAATCTTATAATCAAGCTGTGAACGGAGGTTTGCAAGCTCATCCTTCGTGATTTCACCTTCGGTACGCATTAATATCAGCTTATTGATTTTCTGCTGTAAAGCTTCAATTTTCATATCAATCGCCGCTGCATCATCCGTTTTGATAACAGGCTTATCTGCAACGAAATATTTCTGAATATATTCAAGCACCGTTTCAATATCGTTTTTCTTGTTTTTCCATATCTCATCTATGAGAAACTCGCTCATCATATCCATACGCCATTGCAGTACGAGCTTGTTATCACAATAGCCGCTTGTATCCAGTCCCGCAGCCGCACGCTTTGCCGCCTTGCCATTGTTAATCTGATTATAACAGAGATAACAGTAAGTATGCGAACCGTCATTGTTTTTGTGATAAACATTCTTGCGGAATTTTGCTCCGCAGGTGCATTTCAACTTGTTCGACCAGAGGTCAGAGGAGGGGCAAGCACCCGTTGTAATCTCTTTACCCTTGCTGTCTGTACCGATAACTGTTCTTCTTGATTTCAGGATATCATTGCATTTATCCCACTGTTTCTCTGAAATAATAGGTTCAAAATTGCCTTTTTCATAGACGTAGGTGTCCCTGTCATGGTTTACGATACGCTTCTGTTCAAGGTAGTTATTACTACGGGATTTGTTATAACAAACCATTCCCTTATAGGTTGCATTTGCTATTATACGGATAAGGTTTCCGTAACCCCAACGAACATTTCCCGTTGCATTTTTACGGTGACGCTCGGTCAAAATATTCGCAATTTTCATACAGCCGTTGCCTTGATCATATAAATCGAAAATCATACGCACGGTTTCAGCCTGTTCGGGATTGATAACGTAGGTATTCTCGCTTGGATTCCAATTGCCGTCCTCACCAATATTACGCTTCAAATCATAGCCGAGAAT
>CALMXN010000333.1 GCA_937871145.1 uncultured Clostridia bacterium | reverse complement strand
TGTAATAACTGCGGTGGCTTTGCGGTCGCCCCCGCACCCCTTCGCATATATAAGATGATTTTGCTTATCGGGGGATACATTCACCTTTGCTTCCTATATAAAATACGAAAGGTTGAACAAAATGGACATTAACGCAAAACTTGCCTCTGAATTTTCACTGCGTCCTCAGCAGGTCGAAGCAACAGTAAAGCTTATTGACGAGGGCAACACTATTCCTTTTATCGCGCGATACAGAAAGGAAGTTACGGGCTCCCTCGATGACCAACTTCTCCGTGAGCTTTATGACAGACTCACATACCTAAGAAATCTTGAAAAGAGAAAACAAGAGGTTTCTTCTTCAATCAACGAGCAAGAAAAAATGACAGATGAAATTCAGAAATCAATTGACAACGCTGTTACTCTTGCTGAAGTTGAGGATATATACCGTCCTTATAAGCAAAAGAGAAAAACAAGGGCTTCTATTGCAAGGGAAAAGGGACTTGAGCCACTTGCTGAGTTCATCTTCGCACAGGATATTAAGACTGACCCTTATGCAAAGGCTGAAGAATTCATTAGCGAAGAAAAAGGCGTTAATACGGCTGATGATGCTATTGCGGGAGCTTCAGATATTATTGCAGAAAACATTTCAGACGATGCTACTTTGAGAAAAAGCTTCCGTATTTTATTCTTACGTGATGCTATGCTTACATCAAAAGCAACTGATGAAAATGCCGAGAGCGTATATACAAATTATTATAATTATTCTGAGCCTGTTGCAAAGATTGCAGGACACAGAGTTCTTGCTGTTGACAGAGGTGAACGCGAGAACTTCCTCAAAGTCAGCGTTGATGTCAAGGAAGGCGACGGCTTAAGACTTATCACAAACAAATTTCTTAAAAATCAATCCGAATGTGGAAGCATTGTAGCAAGCGCTAGTGAGGACAGCTACAAGCGACTTATATATCCATCCATAGAACGTGAAATAAGAGCAGACCTTTCATCCAGAGCAAGTGAAGCTGCCATAAAGGTTTTCTCATCAAATTTAAGTCAGATACTTATGCAACCACCAGTAAAGGGAACTGTTACACTCGGACTTGACCCGGCGTACAGAACAGGCTGTAAGATTGCTGTTGTTGACGATACAGGAAAGGTTCTTGACACTACTGTTATTTATCCAACACCACCACAGTCAAAGGTTGAAGAGGCAAAAGCAAAAATAAAATCGCTTATTTCAAAGCATAAGGTAACAACTATTGCTATTGGTAATGGAACAGCTTCACACGAGAGTGAAGTTTTCGTGGCTGATTTGATAAAAGAAATTCCTCAAAAAGTAAGCTATATGGTGGTTTCAGAAGCTGGAGCTTCCGTATATTCAGCTTCAAAGCTTGCCGCAGAAGAATTCCCTGAATATGACGTTTCTCTGAGAAGTGCTGTTTCAATCGCAAGGAGATTGCAGGATCCGCTTGCTGAACTTGTAAAGATTGATCCTAAAGCTATCGGCGTAGGACAGTACCAGCACGATATGCCAAAGGCAAGACTTGACGAGGCACTAACGGGCGTTGTTGAAGACTGTGTTAACTCTGTTGGTGTTGACCTTAATACTGCTTCACACTCATTACTTTCATATATTTCAGGAATAAATGCAGGTATAGCAAAGAATGTTGTTGTTTATCGTGAAGAAAACGGAATGTTCACTGACAGAAAGCAACTTTTGAAGGTTGCAAAACTTGGTAAGAAAGCATATGAGCAGTGTGCAGGCTTCCTTCGAATTCACAGTGGTAAGAACCCGCTTGACAATACAGCTGTTCACCCTGAAAGCTATGAGGCAGCAAAAGGATTGCTTGATTTATGTGATTTCAAGCTTGCAGATATTGAAGCTGGAAAGCTTTCAGAATTATCAGAACGTGCTGAAAAAATTGGAACAGCAAAGCTTGCTGATGAGCTTAACGTAGGTGTTCCTACATTAAAGGATATAATTTCAGAACTCGCAAAGCCGGGACGTGACCCACGTGATGAGCTCCCTGCACCATTACTCAGAAGTGATGTTATGGACCTCAAGGACTTAAAGCCTGGTATGGAGCTTATGGGTACTGTCAGAAATGTAATTGACTTTGGCGCTTTTGTTGATATCGGTGTCCATGAGGACGGACTCGTTCACATATCACAGCTCTGCGACAAATTTATAAAGCACCCTCTTGAGGTTGTTAAAGTCGGCGATATTGTAAAGGTAAGAGTGCTTGACGTTGACCTTAAAAGAAAGAGAATTGCGCTGACTATGAAATTTAATTCAAACACTGAAAAATAACATTTTAGGAGTGACATAATGAAGACAGCATTGATAATAATTGATATTCAGAACGATTACTTTGAAGGTGGAAAGCACGAGCTGTTCCACCCTGTTGAAGCGGCTCAAAATGCTGAAAAAGTGCTAAATGCATTCAGGGAAAAGAAGCTCCCTGTATTCCACGTTCAGCACATTATGGATTTTGAAGGCGCACCGTTTTTTCAAAAAGGTACCAAGGGAGCAGAAATCCATGATTTGGTCAAGCCAATTGACTCCCCTTATGAAAAACTTGTAATTAAAGCTGCGCCTAATTCCTTCCTTAATACTATATTAAAGGGAGAATTAGATAAAGCAGACATAAACGACGTTGTAATCTGTGGAATGATGACACATATGTGTGTTGATACTACTGTAAGAGCCTGTGCCGATTATGGAATAAACGTTACACTAATCAGTGATACTTGTACTACATGTGACTTAGAATACAATAATACTGTTATCCCTGCTCAAGTTGTCAATGACACTTATATGGCTTCATTAGCACAAGGCTTTGCAAATGTTGTTACTGCACAAATCTTCCTGAATTCATTTAATAACTAAACAATAGTATTGAGGTATGTTTTTGAGAAAAATAAAATTTATTGTTACACCAGTTCAGGACGGCAAAACCGTACTAAATATTTTGACTTTATCCGGGACAAGCAAGCGTCTTATCACAAAATTAAAACAGATTGAAAATGGTATTACGAAAAACGGTATTCATACAAGGACAATTGACACTGTTCAGACTGGGGATGTTATTGAAATTTCACTTTCTGATGAAAAAGTCCTTGAAGAAAATGCTGAACTGAATGTTCCTGTTATATATGAGGACAATGATGTAATAGTTTTTGATAAGCCTGCTTTTATGCCTGTCCATCCGTCACACAAGCATTTATTTGATACCCTGGGGAACTATTTTGCTCATTGTTGCAGGGGGCTTACCTATCGTCCTATAAACAGACTTGACAGGGATACCTCGGGATTATGTGCTGTTGCTAAAAACAGCTTTTCTGCAGTAAAACTTCAGAAAAGTATTGAAAAAGTGTATTATGCTGTTGCCTGCGGGAAAATTACAGGGAGTGGCACAATAGACAAGCCTATCGCAAGAACGGATAATTCAATTATTACCCGTTGTGTTTCAGAAGATGGGCAGAAAGCTGTCACACATTATGAAGTACTGAAATCCAATGATAAGTATACTTTATTAAAAATAAAGCTTGAAACAGGACGAACACATCAGATACGGGTTCACTTTTCATATATCGGGCACCCGCTTGCAGGGGATAATATGTACGGTGGCGATATGGCTGACCTTAACAGACAGGCTCTTCATTGCGGTGAATTGTTTTTTACTCATCCAGTCACGAATGAAAAAATTCACCTTATCTCAAAGCTTCCACAAGATATAGAATATCTTTTTTCTGAGTAACTTAATATTATTACAATCTAAATTACAAGGCGTTTGTACTATTTATTATGTTTATAGACAAAAAAGTTACTATGTAACCAATTTGTAACCAATTTCTAAGGAGAAAAATCATGAATAAAATTGCAAGTTTTCAGGTTGACCACAGAAAGTTCGGAATAGGAATGTACGTGTCAAGAATTGACGGAGATATTGTTACTTATGACGTCAGAATGGTAAAACCAAACGGAGGGAAATATATTTCCTCGCCATCCTTACACACAATAGAGCACCTATTTGCGACATTTGCACGCAATAGTGAGCTCTCGGACAAGGTTATTTATGTCGGACCAATGGGATGCAGAACAGGCTTTTATCTTCTTGTCAGGGATATGAAAAAGGCAGATGCAGTAGAGCTGACACGACAGGCTATGGAATTTATACACGACTTCGAGGGGGATATCCCTGGTTACAGCGAAATTGAATGTGGTAACTATCTTGAGCATGATCTTGAGTCCGCAAAACAGGATGTAGTGCCTATTTTAAATGTCCTAGAATCTTACAAGGAAGAAATGCTCAATTATTCATGGCATTCTGCACAAAACTAATATGGAAATGTTGTAAATCTATATAAATTTTTACGTAATTGCCTTTTCGAGACCCCAAAAGGGTTGCATTAAACCTGATATTTGTTATAATGTAACTGTTGTTACTGATTTGTAATAAATTGAAGGGAGTTGTAATAATGGCTATTTTCAACAGAAAACAGAATAAAGAAAAAATGCCAGGAAAACAATTGGCCGGACTGAATGTGCTTTTCACAAACATAAAAAAGATATACGTTAAATATATGACTAATCTTGGCGCACATGTTTTCCACTACGGGAAATTTTCGGTTATCAAAGCTTTTGAAATGATTATTAAAACCTGCAGATTCCTTGCAGTCAAAACTGTTTGTATTTTCAAAAAGCTTGGCGGTTCGGTTTTAAAACTGGTTAAACATCTGACAGCAAAGCCTGTTACTTGCATTAAAGCTTTCGGTGATTCTGTTTTAGCAAAGAAAAAATCAAAGGGTCTTGTTCCTGCAATAGGACATGGATTTTCTTATCTTGGAAAATCTGCATGGCATTCTAAAGGCATTCTTGTTAAGTCCTTTAACTATGTAGCTCCTGTTGTAGCAATAGTATTCTTTGTATCACTTATCACTTATGCAAAAGACGAAAAATATGCTATCAGCGTTGAATGCAACGGTAAGGTAGTTGGTTATATCAAGGATGAAGGCGTTGCTGATGAAGCTCAGCAGATTCTTCAGGAACGTATCAATTACGTAGAAGGCGACAAGGAAATTATTGTTCAGCCTAAGCTTTCAGTTAAAAAACTTTCTTCAGAAGTTACTATTTATGATGGTAGTGAGCTTGCTGAAAAGATGATTAAGTATTCAGACGCTGACCTTGAAGACGGATATGGAATATATATTAATGAAAAGTTCCAGGGCGCTGTTAAAGATGGCACAAAGATTAAGTCATCACTTAACTCAATTCTTTCAAAATATTCAACAGGCAATTCATCAGATGTAGCGGAGTTTGTTGATAAGGTCGAAATCAAAGAAGGCTTATATCTAAAATCCGGTATCATCAGCGAAGAT
>CALMXN010000332.1 GCA_937871145.1 uncultured Clostridia bacterium | reverse complement strand
GGTATGCCTCGTCATGCTTCAACACACGCTGCAGGCGTTGTAATAACTAAAGACCCCGTAAGTGATTATGTGCCTTTGCAGAAAAATGAAGAATCTATCGTTACGCAGTACACAATGACAAACCTTGAACGTCTTGGGCTCTTGAAAATGGACTTTTTAGGTCTTCGAAACCTCACTGTCATTAGGGATTGTGTTAGAAGCGTTCAGAAGAAAATCCCTGACTTTGATATTGAGAAAATACCACTTGATGATAAGGCAGTTTTCAGAATGCTGACAAAAGGGGATACACAGGGAGTGTTCCAGTTTGAAAGTGCGGGAATGAGAGCCACAATAATGAGGCTTATTCCTGAAACTATTGAAGATCTGATTGCAGTAATTTCACTATATCGCCCAGGCCCAATGGACTCTATCCCGAAGTATATAAAAAACCGCCACAATCCAAAGCTTGTGACGTATAAGCATCCTATTTTAAGAGATATCCTTGATGTAACCTATGGTTGTATTGTTTATCAGGAACAGGTTATGCAGATTTGCAGGAAGCTTGCGGGTTATTCCTACGGAAGAGCCGACATAGTAAGGCGTGCTATGTCAAAGAAAAAAGCAAGCGTTATGGAAAAGGAACGCCAGAGCTTTGTTTTCGGTGAGAAAAATCCTGACGGAAGTGTCAGCTGTGCTGGTGCTGTTGCTAACGGAGTCCCTGCCGAAATTGCAAATGAAATCTTTGATGAGATGATTAACTTTGCTTCCTATGCTTTTAATAAATCCCATGCCGCTGCATATGCAACAGTTGCATATCAGACCGCATATTTAAAAAGTCATTTCTACAAGGAATATATGTCAGCGCTTATGACAAGCGTTATTGACAATACAGGTAAGATTATTGAATATTCATCAGAGCTTGAATCA
Source organism: uncultured Clostridia bacterium (assembly GCA_937871145.1). Classification (GTDB taxonomy): domain Bacteria; phylum Bacillota; class Clostridia; order Oscillospirales; family Ruminococcaceae; genus SZUA-444. The sequence continues at coordinate 2,085 of CALMXN010000332.1, read as the reverse complement.
AATGGGGTTAAGCTACTTAATCCCGATATTAACGAGAGCTTTGAGGGCTTTACCCCTTCAGAAAACGGAATAAGATTTTCACTTCTTGCTCTTAAAAACATGGGCAGAGTTGTTATTGCAAACATTATTGAAGAACGTGAAAAGAACGGCAGGTTCAGGACTTTGCAGGACTTTTTGTCAAGGATGTATGGTAAGGATTTAAACAGCCGTGCGGTTGAGGCTTTGATAATGTGTGGGGCGCTCGACAGCTTCCCTACAAACCGTAAGCAAATGCTTCAGAATTATGATAGGATAATGTCAGGCCTTTCAGAGCAGAACAGAACCAATATTGAAGGTCAGCTTGACCTTTTCGGTATGGCAGAAGAAAAAAAGGACGATATGCTCGAAATGGAAATTCCATATGAAGAGGAATATGGTCTGCTTGAACTTCTTGAAATGGAAAAGCGTTCTACTGGAATTTATATTTCAGACCACCCGTTGAGCAATTATTCAGGCTTTATGTCTGCTGCAAAGCTTAATAATGTTATGCAGATTATTGATGGCGCAAAGGAAAATCTTTCAGAATACAAGGATGGAGAGAATGTAAAAATACTCTGTATGCTTGTCAACAAAAAGATGTTCACAACACGTTCGAATGCGCAGATGTGCTTTGTCAATTTTGAAGACAGGACAGGAACAATCGAGGGTATAGTTTTCCCTAAGATATACGATGTCTTCAAGCAGAATTTAACCGACGGACATATTTTATATGTTGAAGGGCATATTTCGCTCAAGGACGAGGAAGATGCAAAGATAATTGTCGATATTATAAAAACTCCTGACGTTTTTGTTTCTGAATGCAAAGCAAAATCCTTGTGTGTACTTGTGAATAGTAATGATACAAATAAAATAAAAGCAATCAAAGCTATTGGAGAAAAATATAAAGGTGATAGTCAGCTATACTTTTATTTTGGGGATGTAAAAAAACTTACAAAGCCAGTTGATTCTGGCGGTATAAATATCTGTAATGACATAATAAAGGAACTTTCTGAAATACTGGGTAAAGGAAACGTTGCTTTTAAAAAATAAACATAAAGGGGATATTATTGTGGCGATTATATCTTTCATACTTACAGAAGTTTTTGCGGCATTTTTCTTCTTAAACAAGGCTGTTGGTAATCCTGATTTTAACATTGTGCTTAAGACAATTGCAAGTGTGTTTTTTGTTCTCACACCAATTTTTGCGTACAAGAAAAAAACTGGCGACAAAAAATATTTTTTACTTATTATGCTTGGCCTTTTCTTTTCACTTTCCGGCGATGTTCTTCTAGCAATAGAAGGCTGGGATCCTGGCTTTTATTTAGGTGTAGCTACTTTTACATTTGCACAGCTTTTCTTTTTAGTTGGTTTTTCTTATCTTGAACGTTATAAGCATATAGACCTTGTTATTTTCGGCGGATTATCTATATTACTAATTCTTTTTGAAAATTTAAACAAAGGCTTTAATTATGACGGAAAGTATATTTTTATTCTAATTTATTCAATTGTAATAAGCTATATGGTATCAAAGGCATTTTCACTTTTAAGAATTAAAAAAGGAAACGAAAAAGCGGTGCTTCTTACTACTATTGCAATGGCTTTATTCTTCCTATCTGATTTAGATCTGCTGTTTGTTTATTTCTATAAAACAAAATATGTTGCACTCTCATATGCGAACATAGTATTATACTATATGGCACAGGGAATTCTCGGATTAAGCTTTATAAATCCTATAAAAAAACTTGACAAGCATAGCAACTTATGATAAAATAATCTGGTAGCAAATTTGCTACCTATATGCCGGTGTGATGGAATTGGCAGACGTGCGGGACTCAAAATCCCGTGGTGGCAACACCGTGTCGGTTCGACCCCGACCACCGGCACCAAAAATCAATAAGCTTAAGGGAGTTTTCGAGTAATCGACAACTTTCTTAAGATTATTATTTTATAATTAATATATTAATGGGCAGGCTGAAAAGCCCACCCAATAATAGATACAACTTCTTTATTTAAACGTCGTTTGCGAATCCGACGGGTGCACTGCTGTGCGACGGCTACACCATACCT
>CALMXN010000331.1 GCA_937871145.1 uncultured Clostridia bacterium | reverse complement strand
ACCACATTTCAGTTTTACCCGGTTCGCCCTCATACTGATAGGCATATTCGTCATCAGGATGAACCTGAAGTGATAAGTTATCCCTTGCATCAATCAGCTTTATAAGAACGGGAAAACTACTTTTATCTTTGCAGTTCGTTCCCAGAATTTCAGTACCAACAGCTTTTATATATGATGACAGTGTTTTACCGGAATACATGCCATTTTCTATAATACTCTCACCGTCCTTATGACAGGACAGCTCCCAGCTTTCTGCTACCGTGTTTTTATCAGTTATTATATTGAATTGTGTTTTTAGCTTGTCCCCACCCCAAAGATAATGCTTAAGTGGTGGCGTTAATTTCAATGGATACATTTTTATCACTCCAATTATCACTATAAAAAAATTATAGCAAATATCTTCCCATAAATCAATTTAATAATAAAACATATAATATTATAATGAGACTTGCCAAAAACGCTTGACAAATTATTAAAACAATGTATACTAATAATAAACATTACTAATAAGGATTGATTACTATTAGTCAGAGAAATACTGTTCAAAGATTTCTTATATTAGAAACTGTCAGAATGATGGACAATCATCCTACCGCTGATGAGATTTACAATGAGGTGCTTAAGAGCCACCCAAACATCAGCAAGGGCACAGTTTACAGAAATCTTAATAGTCTCACCAATGAGGGACTTATCAAGCATATTCAGATAGCTAATTCTTCTGACAGATTTGACAAGACAGTTTGTCCTCATTATCACTTCAAATGCCTTGAATGTGATAATGTTTTTGATATAGAACTCAAAAACTATATTGAGTTTGAATGTGAAAACAACAATGGATTTGATGTTGTGAGTTATGACTTATTGTTCTATGGCAAATGCAATAAGTGTAATTCAGAGAAGAAAAAATAAATACTGGATATTATCTGCGGGATATATCATAGCAGATTATTAATAAAATATTTAAGGAGAGTTAATTATGAATCTTAAAGGAACAAAAACTGAAAAAAATCTTGCCGCTGCTTTTGCTGGTGAATCACAAGCACGAAACAAATACACATATTTTGCTTCTGTAGCAAAAAAAGAAGGATATGAGCAGATTTCAGCTATATTCGAGGCTACTGCTAATAATGAGAAAGAGCACGCTAAGCTTTGGTTCAAAGCACTTGGTGCACTCGGAAATACTGCAGAAAACCTTGGTGCTGCTGCAGATGGTGAAAACTATGAATGGACTGATATGTATGCTGGATTTGCAAAGGATGCTGAAGAAGAAGGCTTCACACAGCTTGCTGAACAGTTCAGAGCAGTTGCACAGATAGAAAAATCGCATGAAGAACGTTATCGTGCATTACTTAATAATGTTGAAATGAAAGCAGTATTTGAAAAGAGCGAAGAAACAATGTGGGAATGCAGAAACTGCGGTCACCTTGTTATTGGCAAGAAGGCACCTCAGGTTTGCCCTGTATGTAACCATCCACAGAGCTACTTTGAAGTAAGAAAAGAAAATTATTAATTTTGTATATGACAAACACCCGATGCTTATTTGCATCGGGTGTTTATTTTTATAAATTATTCTTCGTCGTCACTTTCTGGCATTTCCCAGTTGTGATAAACATTCTGAACATCATCATTATCCTCGAGATTTTCGAGCAATAGGTTCATCTTCTTTATTGCGTCTTCATCTTCGAGTGTTGAGTATGTTGAAGGAATCTGTTCAACTTCAGCTGATACTACTGTGTAGCCGAGACCTGAAAGAGCTTCACGAGCTGATGAAACATCATTAGGCTCACAGGTTACTTCAATAACATCGTCTTCTATGTTGAAGTCTGTAGCTCCAGCTTCAAAGCAGTCTTCCATAACCTTATCTTCGTCCTGACCAGTGTATTCAAGAACGATAACACCTTTTGTTGTGAACATAAAGGATACACAGCCTGTTGTTCCGAGGTTTCCACCAAACTTATCAAAGTAATGGCGGACATCACCTGCTGTTCTGTTCTTGTTATCTGTGAGGCACTCAACGATTACTGCAATACCGCAAGGTCCATAGCCCTCATATACGAGTGTTTCATAGTTGTTCTTATCACTGTCGCCAGCTGCTTTTTTAAGCATTCTGTCGATATTATCATTAGGAACGTTATTGGATTTTGCTTTTGCAAT
>CALMXN010000330.1 GCA_937871145.1 uncultured Clostridia bacterium | reverse complement strand
TGTAATCAACAATGGTGACATCGGTTGTCTTGAAAGCGAAATGGAACGCACCATTGAAGCTCATCTTTACGGAGTAAGGCACAGCAAATTCTACAAATACCTTTACAATTTATGTTCGGACGAACTGAACAAGGATTTGTGTGATGAATTTGAGATTGAAAGCATTGTCGATATTCTTGTAAGGGAACTTTCCGAGGTGTTACTGTTCATTGGTGAATGGACTCCGTCATATGATACTTTGAGTATGATAAGCGAGCTTGAACCTCATAAAATCACAGGCAAAGCAACTAAGTGATATACCATAGTGCGAAAGCACCACCCGATGAAAGTCGGGCGGATACATAGCTGTTTTTGAATATCGAAAAATGAGATAAGCAGCAAAAGAATTGGGCATAATCGGATAATTTGATTATTAGGGGTTGAAAAAAACAAACAAATATGATATAATAATATTGTTTTTTAGTGGTGTTTCGTTGATTGTTGAATAGAAGTGATTGGTGATGTCACATTGTTCTATTTGATGTGTTACTATAAATTATGACGACAAAAAATAAGGAGTGGGAAATCAATGGCTGATACGCAAATTACGATTTTAGGAATGTCTGGTTCAGGGAAAACGTGCTATTTGCTTGGACTTTACTATAAAATGGGAGCTGGATTTAGAGGATATACCATTACTACTGATGAAGATACTGATGTTCAACTAAGAGATCGATATGCAAGGCTTTGTGATGTTAATCTAGATATGGAAAAAAGATTTCCGGCTGGAACAGATAATATATCCAGATATGAATTTGATTTGCAATATGGATATAACACAATTATGTCTTTTGATTGGGTAGACTATCCAGGCGGATTATTAGATAGAAAGAATTCTGGAAACCTTGAGGAGTATGAGGATATAAAAAAATCAATAAACAATTCAAGTAGCTTGTTTATTTGTGTGGATGGCTCTTTGCTTCTTGGGGATGATGTTGATGAGAAAATTGATAACGTGAGAGATAACTGCAGTAATGTGATTAACACTTTCTTTACTGAATATTTCAAGAGCAATAATGAACTGCCGCCTACTGCAATAATTGTAACCAAGTACGATATTTGCAAGGATGATACGGATGCAGAAGAATTATGCGAAATAATCGAAGAAGCATTCAGTCCGTTCTTTGTTAAAAATGATAACAGAAAAATTGTAACCATTATTCCGGTGTCAATAGGAACAAATATCATAGACAATGATTGCTCAGGAAAGATGAAGCCACTAAATATTCATCTGCCAATATTTATGGGAATATGGTTTGCATTAAGCAAAAAAATACAGGATCATGTAGCTAATATTCAGAAACAAGAAAAAGCGAATGCTTCTACTATTTCATCATTAAGAGATCAGAAAGCACGAGAAGAAAACAAATGGATTTTCAAGAGCAATGATGATGTACAAAGACTTGCAAGAAAAATTAAAGAAACAGAAAACAGTGGAAAACAGCAAACACAGCAGCTGAATTATTTGCTCAATGCTATGGCTGATAACAGCAATAAACTTATTCGTGAGTTGGAAAAAATACCATATGTTTATATTAATGGTGAGAGAAGTTCTTTTTCTGAGATTGTAAATTAGGAGGGATTACATTGAAAGTAGCACCCATTATACATACAAGAACATTTTCTTGTGATTTTAACTCGGAATTTTTAGTAAGACCAGAGTGCTTTATGGATTCTGACATAAAATGGGTAAGAAAAAATGTTTTAGGAGCAACTGGAGAAATTGATGGTTTACAAGGTGTCCGTTGGTTAATAACTGATAATGGAAAATATCGTGTGGCTGGTGTAGTAGGTTTTTTGAAAAACATATGTTCAAAATGTCAATTATCAGAAGAAGATAAGTTGAAATCGGAAGAAATGTTTTGCGATGATAAAGGCAGATTAGTATATGCTTTTATAGGAATTGTAATAAACAAACAACAAAATGATGATTACGGAACTCTATCTATTGACTGTTTGTGGAAATTGTATTTTAAAGAGATTTATCCCATTTGGATGAGAACTTATCAAGAAGTAATTTTGAAAGGATTTACAGACATAAATTCAAAGTTAGTAGCAAATACAGTTACCGATGAACCAACTGTTGTTGGTTCAAATAACTTATATGAAGCAAATGCAGTAACTGATTATGCCCATTTTTCGGATTTGATGTGCAACAGAAACAAATCCAATTTCTCTTTTTGCAGTAATATTTTGGATTTCAATATGGTTAAGCAGAACGAATTCAATGTGATTACGACTTCACAAAATATTATAACCAGAATTTCTAGAGAGAATATTGCGAAGTCAAGCACTATTTCAAATGAGCAACCATTACAAGCAATGGCTCCTACAAATAAATCAGAGCCACCTAAGATGCCAGAAACTAAAAAAAAAAGTATCATAACATCGGCGATTGGCTTAATGATATTAGTAGTAATAATTCTGATGTTATTATTGACAAAGAAGACGGGTTCGGACCAGAATGTTGGTCAGCAAGTGTCCAACCAATACATCGAGAAGATAACCTAAATTCAATCCAAAGAACCCACGGAGACCATGTATATGCTTTGATTATACGAAGGGAGAAAAAATGATAACAGAAAGTAAAAAGGAGCCTGATAACTGCTTTGATGAGTTCGATGATGTATCGCCAAAAAGAAAAGAACCGTCGATTCAAGTTTTGTATGATTATGAAAAGCACTACATGGAACTATTGAGAAAATATAGTACTGAAATAACGATGATTACCAGTATGCTTGGTGATTTTAGAAAAGAACAAGAATTGTTTTACAATGAAACTCTTCCTCAAATTGTTGCAAAACTAAAGCAAGATGCCAGCATTGACGATGAAATGAGAAATATTTGGTTAAAGCGATTGACAACAAACATAGATCGAAGTTTCGGTTTAAGTGAAACGCTAATAAATGATTATGCAACAAAAAACATTGATGAATTTAAACGTACTGTGAATGAAAAATTGCGAAAACTGTAGTAAGGAGGTATCAATATATGATTTATGATTATCCTTACTTGGAATTTATTAGAGTCGCTAAAGAGTGCAGAAACATTTTAATTGAAGATACACTTAATTCTGATTCTCCAGATTTATATGATGCTTTGTGTAGTAGTTCACAGAGTCAGATATATCATATTAAACTGGAATTGTACGAAATCCAATGGATTGAATTACATTGGTTGAAAATCAGCGAAACGATACAAAATAGAAGTTGTTCATTAACTGAAAGAAAAGAATTAATTTCAATGTTTGCAAAATGGTATAGAGATTTCGTGAGTAATTGGGACTATACAGAATTTGATGCCACAATATTTGATGAAAGGATGAACATATTAAAGGCTCTCATTTCTGTAAACAATGAATGGGAAAAAAATCTTAAAAGAATGAAAGTATCTTTTGAGAAAAGCAAAAAAATCTTAAATGAAAAAATAAAAGAACTTGAAGTGGAGGTATATTAATATGTCAGTTGCAAAGGCAGTCGGAAAGATTTTTGGAATGTTTGACAAAGTGGATGACATTGTGTATGAACCAGTGAAACTTGTATGTGATGCATTTAGGCAACCTTTAAAACAGATAGATTTACATAATGAGAAGATGAAACAAGAGCATTCTCAACAACTAGAACAGCAGATGAAAAAATTCGAAGCGGATTTAGAGCTTGACAAGTCACGCCGAGAAATGGAGTTAACGGTAGACCAAAAAAGAATGGAAGAAGAAATCAATCAAATGATTTTGGACAACGACCTTCATCGAAGAGAAGAAATGGTTCAGTTGGAAATGAAATATCGAAAAGAAATGGCTGAAGCAGCAACCCGTCTTGCTCAAATTATGGTAAATATGCAAGCGGATACAAGAAATAAAATTTTATCTCTATACACCGAAAAAACGAATGAATATTTAACTATACAGCAGAAATTTGAAAATAATTTATACATTACTGTGGATAGAATGAAAAAAATGTTCCCAGGCGAAAAGGGTGAAGATAGGATTATGGATTATACCTTCAAGCAGTTGGCGGAAATCGCACAACGGTCATCAGATTTTGCAAAAGCCTTAAATTCAGATATGACAAATGTACTCGGAATTATTGATAGCGGAATGAAAGAAATAAATGGACTAGCCGCCAAGTATTTTCAACCAGTAGAACCGAATCATCCCGCATTAACACAGAATGTTGTGGATACTATTGAAACCAAGCAATGAGATATGTAAAAAAGCACTCAACCCCACTGTTGAGTGCTTTTTTCATACCCATTTGAAAGGAGGACATCTATGACCGCCGAAGAAAAATCCGAGCAGCTCAAAGCCAGCCGAGAGAAACTCGAACACGAAATCTATGTCACAGAGAAGAAAGCAAAGGCTTGCGAGGACGAGGAGAAGTTTTTGATAAGTACGATTAAGCAGTACAACCGAAAGACAAGAACACACCGACTTTGTAACCGTGGAGCTATGCTTGAACAGTATCTGCAAAAGCCTGATTATCTGTCAGACGAACAGGTTGCGGAGTTCCTGAAAATCGTATTTCACAAAGCAGATGTTCAGGAGATTTTAAGGAAACTCTTGAATGAAGCTCACCCCGAAAACCCTTGTCTTTAGAACAAGGGCGCAATTATACACCGCCGAAGTCGGTGATTGCGTTCTGCCGAAGGCTCACTGCGTGAAGCAGATAACTTTTGCAGACAACTCTGCAACGTTATCCAGAGGAAGTTACACTTCCCCTGCGACAGCTCCGCTGTCTACCCTATTGTCGAAAAAATATGTTTGAGCGACCGTTTACACAAAGTAAGCGGTCTTTTTTATGCTCGAAAGAAAGGAGCAGTCAAAAAGATGCCTTGCCCTCATTTTACGATTACCATTACGCAAAGAAGTAAACGGCAGTCCGCCGTTGCAGGTGCGGCATATCAGAGCGGCGAGTCTTTGTTTTCAGAGTACGACCAAGAAAGAAAATCGTATTCAGAGAAAAAAGGAATTGCCTATACCGAGATAATGTTGCCGACAAATGCTCCGCCGGAATATGCAGACCGAGCTACTCTTTGGAACTCTGCCGAGGCGGTTGAAAAGCAATGGAACGCACAGCTTGCCAGACGAATTGTGCTTGCCCTGCCGAGAGAAATTCCGACAGAGCAATATCCACAGATGTTGAGAGATTTTTGCAACGAGCATTTCGTTTCAAAGGGTATGTGCGTAGACTTTGCTATTCACAACAAAAACGATGGAAATCCTCACGCCCACATTATGTTGACCTTGCGGGGAATAGACGAAAACGGAAAGTGGTTGCCGAAGTCACGAAAGGTTTATGACCTTGACGAGAACGGCGAACGCATTAAGCTCCCGTCGGGAAATTGGAAAAGTCATAAGGAAAATGTTGTCGACTGGAACGACCAACAGTACGCTGAAATTTGGCGGCACGGCTGGGAAACCGTCACGAATGAATATCTTGAAAGAGCCAATCGCCCAGAAAGAGTTGACTTGCGTTCTTTTGAACGGCAAGGCATCACAGACCAAGCTCCCACTGTTCATATGGGAGCTGCTGTTACGCAAATGGAACGGCGAGGAGTAGAAACAAATATCGGTAATCTCAATCGGAATATTAAGAACGCCAACAGCCTTATCAAGTCTGTTCAGAAAGTCATCGGTTCGTTGCGGAGTTGGCTGTCAGAGCTTTTTGAAAAGCGTAAACAGCTCGATAACGCTGATAAGTCATTGCCGGAACTTCTCTTGCAGTATATGGACGAACGAAAAGCGGAGAGAAATGACTGGTTTGCTTATGGAAAGCAAAGCGGTTCTATTGGTGACTTGAAGAAAGTATCATCGGCAATCTGCTACCTGCAAAACCACAACATCACTTCTCTTGAAACGCTTGACACCCTTTTACAAACTGCAAATTCAAATCTTGCTTCAATCCGTAACAGTACGAGAGCCAACGAACGCCGAATGAAAGAAATCACCAACATTTTAGGAGCGTTTGAAACAATCGAGAAGCTATCACCCATTCACGATAAGTATGTCAAAATCGGTTGGAAAACCGCCAAAGAGAAATATGCCAATGCTCATCAGAAAGAGCTTGACGAATACAACAAAGCATTTCGTTATCTAAAAAAGCAAGGCATTGACACAAGCTTCAATAGGGACGCTTACAAAGGTGAATACAGAACGCTTGAACGTAAATGTCGTGATGATAAACAGGAGCTTGAAGTCGTTCAAAACAAAATTATGCCCCTCAAAGAAATCAGATATTATGTCAGCAAGGTAATTCCGATTGATGTGCCTGCCGAGATGATTGAACAGCCGAAACCCTCTATTGCCGATAAGCTCAAGGAAAGCAAGGACAAGAGCGTACAATCTGAACAGTATAGAGCAGAAATTCACAAAAAGAGGAGTGATGAACTCGAATAACAGGTTGCACATTTTCGTGCAACTTTTTTCATTTAAGTCTACTGATGAAAGGAGAATGCCTATTGAATGTATTTCAAGCAGTAAAACAGGCTGTCACCACAAGACAAGCCGCCGAATGCTATGGGCTTGAAGTCAGCCACAATGGAATGACCTGCTGTCCGTTTCACAGTGACCGCAATCCGAGTATG
>CALMXN010000329.1 GCA_937871145.1 uncultured Clostridia bacterium | reverse complement strand
AATAAATTATTATTAGGTGGTTATGTATGGAAAGCAGAAAATAATAGAATAAATTATTATTAGGTGGTTATGTATGAAAAGCAGAAATACAGCTCAAAAGATAGAATTAAATTATATTCTTATTCTTAATATAATACTTGTTCTTAATATTATTGACCTTATTCTGACTTATATAGGATTAAAGGTCGGGTATTTTATTGAGGCAAATGGTTTGCTCTTAAATGTATATGAAAAATCACCGTATGCTTTTATACTATTAAAAGTAGTAATAATACTTGCATTTTATTTTATATGCAGGCTTAATATTAATAAGGTAAGTCAGTTTATTAGATATCTGTTACTTGTACCTCTGAGCGTTTACAGCTTTGTTTTTTTACTTCACCTTATGACGCTCGGTTCACTCTTGTTTTAAATATACATCAGTATAGCCAGTGGGTTTAAAAAGCCTGCTGGCTTTTTTGTTTTTCTTCTCGTTATATTGAAATGCCATAATTCGAGCTTTTGCATATAATGTATTACGCAAAAAATATAGTGGCTGTTTGCATACTAATATGCAAATCCTGCGCTTTTCTGTATACTATATGACAAATCATTTGGAGGTGAAAAAATTGGAGAAGGTTATTGAAACAATTATAGCGGGGCTTGGTGCGATTTTAGGGTTCGTGTTTGGGGGTATGGACGGAATGTTCTTTGCTCTGCTTGCTGTAATTATTATTGATTATATTACTGGTTGCCTGGTTGCTGTTGTTCAGAAGAAACTTTCAAGCGAGGTCGGTTTTAAGGGAATATCAAAAAAGATAATTATTCTCGCCCTTGTGGGAGTAGCACACATTCTCGACTCACAGGTTATCAGAGGCGGTTCGGCGCTGAGAACAGCAACAATTTTCTTTTATATAACTAATGAAGGCATTTCAATACTTGAAAATGCCGGCAGGCTTGGATTACCATTGCCGAGAAAGCTTAAAGCTGTTCTTAAACAACTGAATACTGAGGAGGAATCAGATGGCACAGATAAAGGGAATTGATGTTTCAATATGGCAACCCAATATTGATTGGGTTAAAGTTAAAAAAGCGGGAACAAAATTCGCAATTTTAAGAGGAGCATACGGGACGTACAAGGATACGAAATTTGACGAGCATATAAAAGGTGCACAGAGTCAGGGTATTGACGTCGGAGTATATGTCTATTCCATAGCTTCTACAATAGCGGAGGCAGAAAAGGAAGCAGAGTTTATACTTGATGTCATCAAGCCTTATCGTCTGACTTATCCTGTTATATATGATATTGAGGATGAAAAACAGTCAGGTCTTGATATTAAAACAAGAACAGACCTTTGTATTTCTTTCTGTGAGAAGATTGAGAATGCCGGCTATTATGCAATGATTTATGCAAACAAATACTGGCTTGAGACAAAGCTTGATTATGAAAGACTGAAGGCTTACGATATATGGCTCGCACAATGGACAGATAAGCCGACATGGTCAGGTAGCTATGGAATATGGCAGACAGGTCAGAAGATTGTTGATGGAATAGGAAACTGCGATACTAATATATCTTATAAGGATTACGCAGAAATAATTACTTCAGCAAAGCTCAATAATATTGCTGAGAGTAATACGCCTGTTGTTACCCCTCCCAAAAAAGAAGAAACTGTCAAGATTCCTCCAAAGGCATCATCAGGCTCAGGAAGCATAAAACTCAGAACAAAGGTTTCGATAAAATCAGGCTCTGTCTGGGGCGGACTTACAAGTGCAAGAGGTCAGGCAGTAAGAATAAGTCCTGAATATATCTATGATGTGGTTCAGCTTGGAATACACAATGGTGTGACGGAAGCATTGCTCCAGCCAATAAACAGCTGGGTGGCAGTAAGCAGTCTTATCAATCGTACGTCCACTTTGTCAAAACCACTTCCTGTTGTTAAAACACTTGCTGTCGGTTCTAAGGTAAGATACAGGGGATATGTACAGTATTCGAGCTGGGGAACAGGCGGAAAACCAATTTATGTTGACGGAACATTTACTGTCAGACAGCTGATAAAAGGCCGTGCATACGGCGTTCTGATTGATCAGTTTGGATGGATTTCAGAAAAGGATGCTAAATTAGTATAATCAGATAAAAAAGCCCCCGTTATTTTACTTTTATGAAAGTTGACAAATTTTTTATGCACTTTTATTCAGCTATCATACTAAAAAGAAGAAAATATAAAAAAATATGAAATTTTTTCTTTAACTACTTGCATGATTGAAATAATGTGCTATACTATTAATGTAATTTATAATAATGGGGGAATAAAAATGGCATTTAAGAACGAATACCTTCAAAAGGTATACGACAAGGTTTGTGACAGAAATCCAGGGGAAAAGGAATTTTTACAGGCTGTTATGGAAGTTCTCGAGAGCTTTGAGCCAGTAGTAGAAAAGGATCCTTCACTTATCAAGACTGGTATTATTGATAGAATTGTTGAACCTGAAAGATTCATTCAGTTCAGAGTATCATGGGTTGATGATGCTGGAAATGTACAGGTTAACCGTGGTTTCAGATGTCAGTTTAACTCTGCAATCGGACCATACAAGGGCGGACTTCGTCTTCATCCATCAGTATGTGCTTCAGTAATCAAGTTCCTTGGTTTTGAGCAGATATTCAAGAACAGCCTTACAGGTCTTCCTATGGGCGGCGGTAAAGGCGGATCAGACTTCAATCCTAAGGGTAAATCAGACAGAGAAGTTATGGCTTTCTGCCAGAGCTTTATGACAGAGCTTTCAAAGCACATTGGCGCTGACACAGACGTTCCAGCTGGTGATATCGGAACAGGTGCAAGAGAAATCGGTTATATGTTCGGCCAGTACAAGAGACTTCGCAACGAATTCACAGGCGTACTTACAGGTAAGGGCCTTTCATACGGTGGATCACTTGCAAGAACAGAAGCAACAGGCTACGGTGTATGTTACTTCACAGAAGAAATGCTCAGTTGCATGAAGAACGACAGCTTCAAGGGTAAGACTGTTGTAATTTCAGGTTCAGGTAACGTTGCAATCTATGCTACACAAAAAGCTACTGAGCTTGGTGCAAAAGTTGTTGCTCTATCAGATTCAAACGGATACATCTATGATGCAAACGGAATCAATCTTGACGTTGTTAAGCAGCTTAAAGAAGTTGAAAGAGCAAGAATTAAAGAGTACGTTAACCGTGTTCCTGGTTCAACATACACAGAAGGTTGCAGAGGAATCTGGTCAATCAAATGTGATATCGCTCTTCCATGTGCTACACAGAACGAAATCAACGGTGACGAAGCTGAAATGCTCATCAAGAACGGCGTAATCGCTGTTTCTGAAGGTGCTAACATGCCTTCAACTCCAGAAGCTGTTGAAAAGTTCCTTGCTAATGGAATTATGTTTGGTCCAGCTAAGGCTGCAAACGCAGGTGGTGTTGCTACATCAGGTCTTGAAATGTCACAGAACAGCGAAAGATTGTCATGGACATTTGAAGAAGTTGATGCTAAGCTTAAGAACATCATGATCAATATCTTCCACAATGCTTACAATGCTTCAAAAGAATACAACCACGAAGGCAACCTCGTTATGGGTGCTAATATCGCTGGCTTCCTAAAGGTAGCTGACGCTATGAAGTGGCAGGGTATTGCTTACTAATAGAAGCTAAATCAAAGAGCCTGTATCTTAATTGATACGGGCTCTTTTTATTCGTACTAAATTGACATAAATTATAAAAAGTAGTATTATTTTGATATTAATGAAAACTGTATGACAGTATAAGGTGGATGACATAATGAAGAAAAAAATCCGTTTAATAATATTTTGGGTATACGTAGCGGGTATCTTAATGGTTGTTGTTTGTGATGTGTTTAATACTAATTTTCGTTCCACAACGCCTGAATCAGCATTTGATTATTTAGAATATGATGATTATGTTGTGATTAATAACGTTGAAACATATTGGCGTAGAACCAAAATTACTATTCCTGAAAAGATAAAAGGTAAGTATGTAAAATCAGTAATACTTTATGGTGAAGGTATTACTTCAATAAATGTTAGTAAAGCAAAAAAACTTGAAGACCTGGATGTATCAAATAATATGTTAAAAGAATTGGATGTAAGCCAAAATAAATCATTAAGGATGTTGCATTGCAACGGCAACGAGCTATCATCATTGAATGTAGCTAAAAATTCAGAGCTGCAATACTTGTCTTGTAATTCTAACAAGTTATCTATTTTGGATGTTACTCAAAACAGAAAATTATTGGATGTGGCTTGTAGTTCAAATAAATTATCTTTACTTGATGTTTCAGAAAATATATTTCTGCGCCATTTAAAATGCAATGACAATCAGCTTACTTTGTTGGATATAAGCAAACATAAAGAACTAATAAGACTGTATTGTAGTAACAATAAACTGACTTCATTGGATATAAGCAAAAACACAAACATGTGGGAATTAAATTGCGAGAATAATTTAATATCCAATACTTCAGCTTTAGAGGAGTGGGCAACTAATCCATCACATAAGGGCAAAGTATTACCACAAAAAACAAAATAACGTTATAAGGTGAGGGACATAATGAAGAAAAGATTTTTTGGGTTTATTGTAAGTGCTTTTATTCTGAATATACTTTTTTGTGGGTTGTCTGCTTACGCTTCTGCAAGAGCTTCTTCGACTCAGGACGAGGCTTATGAGTATGAACAGATTACTGGTGGAGTAGCAATAAAAAGCGTTGACATTTCAAAATCCGGAACAAATATTGTTATTCCTGAACAGATTGGCGATAAGTATGTATTGGAAGTTGATTTGTGCAACAGTAATCTTACATCACTTGACGTAAGCCATGCAACAAAGCTGAAAATATTAAAGTGTAACAATACTAATTTGTCAACGCTGGATTTAAGTAAAAATACTAATCTGTTAAATTTAGATTGTGCTAATAATCATCTTACAAAACTTGATGTGAGTAAAAACACTGCTCTGACTCATTTGTATTGCTATTCTAATTATCTTGCAACACTTGATTTAAGCAACAATACTGATCTGATACTCTTGAATTGTAAATATAATCATCTAACAACGCTTGACATAAGCAAGAATATTCACCTTTCAGATTTACATTGTGGAAGTAATTTTATTTCGGATATCTCTGCATTAATAAAGTTTGATTTCACCGCAGAGCATAGTGGCGACACCACTCCTCAACTATCATTTTCTCCTGCCACGGACATATCAATTAATAGTACAACAATGACAGCTGATAAAGCACTTGAGCTGAATGCATCTGTCACCCCGGATACAGCCTCTATAAAAGAAATCACATGGTCAATTAAAGATCCAGGCGACACTCGTGCAAAAATTTCAGGAAATATACTAAAAGCTGATTATGCTGGGAAAATAGTTGTTACTGCAACTATAATCGATGGCAAAGCAATTGGAACTGACATTACAAAGGATTTTACTATAACAGTTAATTCAAAGACTTCAAACGTCACAACAGTGTGTATTATAGCTGCGGTGTTTTTAGTTTTGGCAGGAGCTGTATCCTTATTTGTAATAAGAAAAAAACACTGTAAATAAAACAACGGCATCGGAATTTCCGATGCCTATTTTTTTCACGATATTGACATGTTGTGTAAGTAGGTATATGATAGGAATATTAAACCAAGGGAATTATTAACATAAAAGGAGAAATGACAAAATGAAAAAAGAATATTCCCGTTGACATTATGTGTATGTCTGTTATGTATGCTGATGAGTGGATTAACATTTAGTGCTACTGCCGCTCCGACTACGCCGCCTGATGATGGGTTTACTTATACAGAAAAAATAGATGGTACTATTGGAATTGAATGGGTTGATACAGAAAAGTATGGGACTGATATTAAAATTCCTGCGCAAATTAATGGTAAAGATGTTACTTCCGTTAAGTTAATTTGGAATGGCTTAACATCACTTGATGTTAGTTATGCTACAAAGCTTACGTATTTATCGTGTTCTGATAATAACCTTACATCTATAGATATCAGTAATAATCCGTTAATTGATCACTTTTATTGTGATAATAATAATATAACTTCATTGGATTTAAGAAACAATACAAAACTTGAAGAATTGGAATGTGCTGAAAATCAATTGACATCATTAGACGTAAGTACAAATACCTCTCTTATAATTTTTGGATGCAGTTTCAACAGTCTGGAAAAAATAAATATATCTAATAATATAGATATAGTGGGACTGTGTTGTAATAATAATAAGCTGACATCATTGGATATAAGTGATATGCACCCCAAAAGTTAGACACTTATGGAGGTGCATATTTTTATGGGAAAAACGGGAAGAAAAAACAAAAATTACAGTGCGGAATTTAAAATAGGTGTTATAATGGATATGCGAGAACATCATCTGGGTTATAAAGAAACAGTACGCAAGTATTGGGAAAGCTCTAAAGGGAAAGAGCCGAACTATATGAAACAGGTTCAACGGTGGGAACGTATATTTTTAGAAGAAGGAACCGAAGGCTTTATGAAAGAAAGACGAGGCAGAGCTTGTTCCGGTGGCGGAACAAGAAAAGGCAGACCACCTAAGCTTGACAAAAAAGTGGAAGAAGATTTAATAGCTGAGAATCAAAGGCTCAGAATGGAGATAGAATACATAAAAAAACTGAGTGCCTTAGTTCTTGCGGACGAGCGAAAGAACGGGAAAAGGCGTTCATAGTTTTGGAACTAAGGCAAAAATATCTACTTAAAGATATACTCAAGTTATCAGGATTGGCACGAAGTACATATTACTACTATCTAAATCAAAAAGATAATGATAAATATGAACGGATAAAAGCAGAGATTGTAAAGATATTCAACAAAAACAAAAGTATATACGGGTATCGAAGAATAACCCAGCAATTACAGGAACAAGGCTATATTATTAACCACAAAACGGTATTAAAGCTGATGAAAAGCCTTAATTTAAGGGGTAAACAGAGTAAAAACAGTAAATACCACTCATACAAAGGTGAAGTTGGCAAGATATCAGATAATATACTTAGCAGAGATTTCAATGCTCAAAAGCCGTTTGAAAAACTGACAACAGATATTACCGAATTTAAGGTTTGTGATGATAAAGTATATCTTTCTCCTGTATTAGATTTATTTAATCGTGAAGTTATATCGTATTCAGTATCATTAAGTCCTAACCTGCATCAAATCAGGGATATGCTGGATGGTTTGTTTAATAAATTACCAGCGGATGCAAAACCAATATTACATTCGGACCAGGGCTGGCAATACCAACACTCAGAATATCAAAGGCAGCTTTCCGAGCATCACATAACTCAAAGCATGTCCCGAAAAGGAAACTGTATGGACAACGGTGCTATGGAAAACTTTTTCGGAAGACTAAAGGTTGAAATGTTTTACGGCGAAAAATTTGAAAGCGTTGATGCTTTCATTGATGAGTTGAAAAGATATATTGATTATTACAACAACGACAGAATTTCCTTAAAACTAAAAGGAATGAGTCCGGTACTGTACCGGACTCATTCACAAGCAAGTTAATATTTATTTTTGTCTAAACTTTGGGGTTCGCTTCAAAGCCGGTGGTATTTCTTTTATCGCCTGTAAGGCTCCATTACTGGCAGCCATTGCAATGGCTTTACGGTCTGACACTTGCAAAAGCTTGTTACTTGCTACCCTTGAAAGGGTCCTCGTAT
>CALMXN010000328.1 GCA_937871145.1 uncultured Clostridia bacterium | reverse complement strand
AACGGTAAGCTGTCGGTGTTTCTGTGCTTGATTACACATTTACAGCACTGACCGTGGTTAGGGCAGCTAACTTTTGGGCAGGAACATTCTTTAACATTTGCACAAGGCATTAAACACCCTCCTTTTTCAGAAGAGCAACAATTTCATCAGGCTTTAAAACTTTTCCATACGCAATAACCTTATCATTGTATATTAATGCAGGGGTAGTCATTACACCATAGCTTGCAATCTTTGAAAAGTCTGTAACGTGCTCTATTGCTGTGTCAAGATTGAGCTGTTTAAGTGCTTCAATAGTATTTGCTTCAAGCTGATTGCATTTTGCACAGCCTGAACCCAGAATTTTAACAGCACAATTATTGTTCTGTACATTCGTATCTTTTGGCGTTTCTTTATTCTTATTACTGAAAAGTCCCATAAAAACTCCTTTACTCATTTTCTGACAGCATCTGTTCAACTATTTCAGTTGCATCAGCCACCATCTGTGGACATATAGTTTTAAATAAATTCTTTGCCTTAATTACTTCAACATCTTCAGGAATAGTCAGGTCATATCCAAGTAAATTTCTGCATACTACTGAACCATTCTTCTCACAGAAACGCTTGTTGAATTCTACTGCAAGACCATATGCTCTTGCTTTTTCATCAGCATTATCAGAGTGGCAGTGCCCGTGCTTTAGCCCTAAAACCATATGTGCACCTGCGACCGCTCCGCACAATTCACCACATCTTGCCCCTCCGCCGAAGTTTGTTGAAATCATCAATGCGGTTTCTTCATCAAAGCCCATTTCTGTTGCAAACGTTGTGAATACAGACTGTGAGCAGTTGAAGTTATTGCTGAAATAGGATAATGCTTTTTCTTTGTGTGTCATTTTAATTCCTCCAGTTGTTATAATAAAATAAATGAAAATGCGTTAAAAAGATAGCCGATTATTACTATTCCGATTAAAACTATGCCAACAAAAACAGCAAGTAGTTTCGGCTTGACTGCTTTTCTGAGTAATATTATTGATGGAAGGCTAAGCGAATTAACCGACATCGTAAAAGAGAATACCGTGCAAAAACTGACTCCCTTAAAGAACAATGCCTTCAATTATTTGCATTCACATTCCCCTTCATAAGTGCATTCAAGTGATGAAATAAATGTTTTGAACAGACCGAGAGTTTCAGAATTAATAAAATAATAAGACCATTTCCCGTCTTTTCTAACATTCACAAGTCCGCAATCACATAATATTTTCATATGATGGGAAAGGGTAGGCTGTGTTATTTCAAATGCTTCAAGAAGCTTACAGGCGCATTTTTCACCGTTAGATAACATTCTAACTATCTTTAATCTGTTTGAATCTCCGAGAGCTTTACATATAAGAGCAATTTCAATCTCATTCATGCATTTTCACCTCATATAGATATTTGTCTATATAATATCATATTCATAGACACTTGTCAATATGATATTTATTATTTTTTTAAACTCAAAATTTATTAAATTGTATTTTAATTTATATTCATTAATTAAAAAGATATAAAGAGATAGTTTTAACTTTCTTCAATATAAAATTATCCCCCTATAAAAAAATAGGGGGATAATTTTATATATGCTCTTTACAGGATTTACAAAACTTTGAATCTTTATTGTTCAAAGCACCACAATTTTTACAAGTCCAGTCCGTTAATGCTTTGGTATTTGTATATGCTGAAGATGCATTGCCATTATAAGAATAGCTGGGGATATTTGTATTATGTTTATCCTGCTTTTCAAGGAAATATAAAATACTCTCCTGATTATCAAGACATTTTGACATAAAGATGAATGTAAAAACTATAAGTACAGTAAAAACCAACCCTGTAATAACCAAAGGGTAATTATATGATGTTTTTAAGCCCACATAAGCTTCATAATCAATTTTCGGTATTTTATTTCCTATAATAAAACTTCCCACTGTCCCCAAAGCACCAACTGCACAGGCTATATTTTTATAAATATTACTTGTCATTATGTAATTCCTCCAATGTCATATTCTCTTAAATATAGCATTAATGTTATATTATGTCAATAAGCACAAAACATAAATATGTCTACTTAGTTTTAGCACTTTATGCATTGTGACTTGGTCACAGTAAAGAATCCGAGAATGATATATAATTATCACAAGTAAAGCAATTGAAAAAGCAACAGGATTCAGCAGCTGGATTATAAATGTCATTTACACTAATGCTTTTGTATTATTGGGCTGCAAATCGCAAACACTTTTATTGGTGTACTAAGTCAAAAAATCAAAAAAATGTTGGAGGGTCGGTTATGAATATTTTTAGTTTGTTCAGTAATCAGGATATTAATAAAGGAGTAGATAAATTCCGCAACACTTCGGGTTCCGTACTATTGGATGTAAGAACAAAGGATGAGCATAATCAAGGACATATTGAAGGAAGTATAAATATTCCTTTAGACAGGCTTGAGATTGTTCAGGACACTATTAAAAATAAAGAAACACCTCTTTTTGTTTATTGCCATAGTGGTGCAAGAAGTGGACAGGCTGTTGACTATTTAAAGCGAGTAGGATATACTAACGTTGAAAATATTGGCGGTTATATGAATTATAAGGAAAAGGTGGTAAGGTAAATGAAGGTTGTAATTGTCGGAGGTGTAGCTGGCGGTGCTTCTGCTGCTGCAAGACTGAGAAGACTGGATGAACATGCTCAGATTATAATTTTTGAACGTTCAGGGTATATCTCTTATGCAAACTGTGGTTTGCCATATTATATAGGTGGAGTTATTGAAAATAAGGAAGAACTTACCTTGCAGACGCCTGAAAGCTTCTGGAGCAGGTTCCGTATTGATACCAGAATAAAAACAGAGGTTGTTTCTATCAATCGTGAGAAAATGACAGTTTCTGTCCATGATTTAAAAACGGATAAATATTATGAAGAATGCTATGATAAGCTTATTTTAGCACCGGGGGCAGTAGCAATCATACCTGACTTGCCTGGTATTGATAATGAAAAAATCGTAACTCTCAGAACTGTTGAAGATACTCTGCGTATCCGTGATATGGTAACCAATGAAAATATTAAATCAGCAGTAGTTGTCGGTGGCGGATATGTAGGTATTGAAGCTGCAGAAAATCTAAAAGAAATAGGCATTGATGTAACTATTGTTGACAAGCAGAGTCAAGTACTCGGTCAGTTGGATGAGGATATGGTCAGTTTTGTTCATTCTCATCTTAAAGCAAAGGGAATTAAGCTTGTTCTTGGGAACGGAGTTGAAGGCTTTGAAAACGCTGATAATGGTATTGAAGTCAAGCTTGACAATCATCCTTCAATAAATGCTGATATTGTACTTTTGTCTATAGGTGTGAATCCTGACAGTAAGCTTGCAAAAGAGGCCTGCTTAGAATTAAGTGTCAGAAACAGCATAGCAGTCAATGACCATATGCAAACAAGCGATAAGAATATTTATGCAGTAGGCGACGCAGTATCTATCTTAAATGCTGTTACCAATCAGCTTTCAACAATTTCTCTTGCTGGCCCTGCCAACAAACAAGGCAGAATCGCCGCAGATAATATTGCAGGAATTGATAGTTGCTATAAAGGTTCTGTTGCATCTTCAGTGCTTAAGGTATTTGATGTTACTGTTGCCACAACTGGAATAAATGAGAGAATTGCAAAAGCAAACGGAATAGACTATGAGAAAATCATTATTTCTCCTGCTTCTCATGCTTCCTATTATCCAGGTGGTACTGTTATGACTATTAAATTTTTGTTTGATAAAGTCAATGAAAGAATACTTGGTGCTCAAATAATAGGTTTTGATGGTGTGGACAAAAGAATTGATGTTATTGCAACCGCTATGCAGGCCGGCATGAAGGCAACAGAACTAAAGGATCTGGATCTTAGTTATGCTCCTCCTTATTCATCAGCAAAGGATCCAGTTAATATGCTGGGTTTTGTTGCTGAAAATGTAATGACAGATAAAGTAAAGCACTTTTATTATGAAGATATAGAAAATTTACTAAATGATCAAAATGCTGTCTTATTGGATACAAGAACCGTTTGGGAATACAACAACGGACACACAAATGGCTTTGAAACACATATTCCTGTTGATAATCTAAGAGAAAGATCAGGCGAACTGGATAAGTCAAAGAAAATTTATATTATGTGTCAATCCGGACTTCGTAGTTATATTGCGTGCAGAATTTTATCTCAGGAAGGCTTTGATTGTTATAATTTTGCTGGTGGCTACAGATTTTATAAAAGTGTATCTGATAACTCATTCGATGAAAAATGCAGTACAGACTGTGGCTTGAGGTAAAAAATGAAAAAAGTAATAATACCTGCGTTTATATTATTGATTAATATATTTCTTATTGGATGCACTCAAACTAAAAAGGATACTATTGCACATTCACAAAATACCTACCGTCAAATATCAATGAGTGAAGCCCAAGATATTATGAATAAAGAAAAAGACTATATTATTCTTGATGTTCGTACCCAAGATGAATATAAAGAAGGACATATTTCTAATGCGATATATATTCCTAATGAAACAATTGGTGATAAGGAAATAGATAAGTTACCAAATAAGAATCAGCTTATTATGGTATATTGCAGAAGTGGTAATCGTAGCAAACAAGCATCAGAAAAATTAGTGAAATTAGGATATACTAATATTGTTGAAATCGGCGGTATAAAAGACTGGCAAGGTAAAATCGAAAAAAGTTAAAAAATAAAATAGCGCCCTCACATCAGATAATGAACAAGTCCAGTAAAAACGGACAAAGAAAAAAGAACCCTTCTATGGTAAAATA
>CALMXN010000327.1 GCA_937871145.1 uncultured Clostridia bacterium | reverse complement strand
GTCTACTATATTTATATCATTTCATTTGCAGTCTCTTTTTTTTATTTTGATTTGACACATATAAATATATAAATTATAATTAATAACAGATTGATATGAGGTGATAGCGTGCAACTGCAAAAATTAACTGATAAATTAAAAGGCTCTTCAAAAAGATATATTGTATTTTTAAAATGGGTTTTTATATCTTCTGTTATAGGGATAATTGTCGGACTTGGTGGAACAGCTTTCCACTTTGGTATAGAGAATGCAATACATATGCGTGAAGAATTTCCCTGGATAATATGGCTATTGCCTGTTTCGGGTGTTATAATCGTATTTCTTTATAATATAGCAAAAATGCAGAATGATCTTGGAACGAACCTTATCTTCCTTTCAATAAGATCAAATGCTAAGGTCACTATCAAGACAGCTCCGCTTATTTTTATCAGTACAATTCTTACACATTTATGCGGCGGTTCTGCTGGCCGTGAAGGAGCAGCATTACAGCTTGGCGGAAGCCTTGCTGCACCATTCGGTAAACTGTTCAGACTTGATGAAAAGGACAAAAAGATACTTATAATGTGCGGTATGAGTGCTGGCTTTGCTTCGCTTTTCGGCACTCCTGTTACTGCTGTTGTTTTCTCAATGGAAGTTTTATCGGTCGGAATAATGTATTACTCAGCAATTCTGCCATGTGCAATTTCATCACTTGTTGGTTTTGGTATTGCATCGTATTTTGGCGTAAAGGCTCCTTTTTTTGAGCTTAAGGGCGTTCCTCACCTGACAATCAAGAACACAGCACTTACTGTTGTGCTTGCAATAGCGTGTTCCCTTCTCGGAATAATTTTCTGTGTTGCTATAAAAAGTGCCGGCAAGTATGCACATAAGTTTATCAAGAACTCATACATAAGAATTATTATTGGCGGCTTTATTGTTATCGGGTTGACTTTTCTTGTCGGATGCTATGATTACAACAGTGCTGGTATGAATATTGTTGGTGATGCTATGAACGGCAATGCAAAACCTGAAGCTTTTGCGCTGAAAATTCTGTTTACTGCAGTAACTCTTGGTGTTGGCTTTAAGGGTGGCGAGATTGTTCCTGTTTTCTTCACAGGTGCAACCTTCGGTAATGTATTCGGCAAGCTTATCGGACTAAGCCCGTCATTTGGTGCAGGAATAGGTCTTTCAGCACTTTTCTGTGCTGTTACAAACTGCCCGCTCACTTCCATACTACTTTCTATCGAGCTGTTCGGTATTGAAAGCCTCCCT
The DNA here is from genome assembly GCA_937871145.1 of uncultured Clostridia bacterium. Taxonomy (GTDB): domain Bacteria; phylum Bacillota; class Clostridia; order Oscillospirales; family Ruminococcaceae; genus SZUA-444. The sequence goes on along the minus strand of CALMXN010000327.1, from coordinate 867 downwards.
CTTTTTGTAATTGCTATTGCTGTAAGCTATATGCTCTCTGGATATTATGGTCTTTATTCTTCACAGAAGATAGTTTATTCAAAAACCAAGTCAGAATATATTGATATTAATTCAATATAATATTAAATTATATAATAAAAATCAGTTTTATATTTATATTTGTTGACTTGTGGCGATAAATGTACTATAATTTGTATATAAGTTCTGGGAGGATGTTCATATATACTTTCCTGAACAATTAATTATCAGGGGGAAATACTATGGCATTTTGTTCAAAATGTGGAAAAGAAATTAACGACGGACAGAAATTCTGCCCAGGTTGTGGAGCACCAGCTGACGGTAGCACAGCAAACGCAACAAACAGTGGTGCAACTCCAACAGTTGACTTATCAGATAGAATAGCAAACTTCACAAACACAGCAGATACTACATCAGAATTTGCTGTAAACGATATTCAGGAAAACAAAGTATTCGCAATACTTGCTTATTTAGGAATTCTATTTATTGTTCCACTTCTTGCTGCACCAAATTCAAAATTTGCAAGATATCACGCAAATCAGGGATCGGTTTTATTTATAACTTTGCTTGCAGTGCTTATTGTATCATTAATATTTGGTTTAATTCCTGTTCTTGGAATTATCATTCGCGTTATCTTATACCTTTGCTTTCTTACTCTTTTGGTTATCGGTATTGTTAATGCTGCACAAGGTAAGGCAAAAGAACTTCCTTTAATCGGTGGCATCAAGCTTTTTAAGTAATTTAAAAATACATAAAGCCACACAGAAAGCTGTGTGGCTTTTTTTCATATTAAAAAATCCCTTCTGTTTTAATAACAGAGGGGATTGATTTTATTCCGATGCTTTTTCC
>CALMXN010000326.1 GCA_937871145.1 uncultured Clostridia bacterium | reverse complement strand
TCTTCCGATCTAATCAACATTAGGGCAACGCAGAACGCTCTCATCCTCATATCTTATCGCTTTAGTACCACATTCAGGGCAATATTCAGGGAGTTTAAATGTTTCGCTATTCTCACCTTTTTGTGCTACATTCAAAACCTCAGGGATAATCTCCCCAGCCTTTCTGACAGTAATTATATCACCTATGGAGATCTTTTTCTCGTCAATAAAATCCTGATTATGAAGAACTGCTCTTCCAACGCTTGTACCAGCAAGTAAAACAGGTTCAAATACTGCAACAGGAGTAATAGCTCCCGTTCTTCCTACATTTACTTCAATATATATAAGCTTAGTCTTTTTCTCTTCTGGTGGGAACTTATAGGCAACTGCCCATTTTGGCACTTTTGTTGTAGAACCAAGTGAAGTACGCTGATTAAAGTCATCAATCTTTATAACTACACCATCAATATCAAAAGAAAAACTATTTCTGTTATCGCCAATCCAGTTAATACGTTCCCTGATATCATAATAATCATCAAGCTTAATATAATCAGGAATTACATTAAAGCCAAGCTCAGTCAGGAAATCAAGTGATTCCCTATGAGAATATAACTCAATGCCTTCAATCTGCTGAATGTTAAAGATAAATATATCTAATTTTCTTTTTGCAGTGACAGCGGGATTCTTTTGCCTCAATGAGCCAGCTGCAGCATTACGAGGATTCTTAAAAGGCTGCTCGTCATTATCTTCCTGTTCTTCAACCAAGTCAAAGAACACCTTACGAGGCATATAAACCTCTCCCCTTACTTCAAGAAAAGGCAATGGCTTTGACAGAGTATGTGGAATAGATTTTATTGTCTTAATGTTCAGAGTAACATCTTCACCGACAAAACCATCACCGCGCGTTGAACCACGTGTAAGAACACCATTAGTATATTCAAGCGAAACAGACAATCCATCAATTTTTGGCTCAACAACAAATTCAGGATTGCCAAGTGCTGATTTACATCTGTTAGTAAATTCCTCGACCTGTTCAAATGAGAATACATCCTGAAGACTTCCCATCTGTACAGTATGAGCAACTTTTTCAAACTGATTGAGTGCAAATCCACCTACTTTTCGTGTAGGAGAATTATCTGACACCAATTCAGGAAATTCAGCCTCAAGCTTTTTAAGCTCCTGCATAAGCATATCATAATCATAATCGCTTATATCAGGGTTATCATTCACATAATATTTTTTATTATGATAATTGATTTCTTTGGTTAACTCTTTTATTCTTTTCTGAGCTTCTTTTTTTTCCATATACTTCTCCAAAAAAATATATTCATTCCTTTTATTATACCATAAAATATAATGTTTTAGCTACCTAATTTTGAAGAAATAATAACTTTTTGTAAGTCTGAACTTTTTGCACCACTAATGTTAATGTAGCTATCAGGTATTTTGCCAACTATAATTGTTTCAGCAACAATAATATCCATACCAATATCAATATCACAATGCTTCCCAGGGATAATTACTGATGTCTTTCCGTTTACTTTAAATATAAGCTGATGTAAGGTCTGGTTAACACCGGCTGAAGTAAATTTGCTGTATATATCTGATTTAACATAACCAAGTGGCTCAAGCTTGAAAGTAATTTCAGGTCCCCTGCCATATAGGATATTTAGCCCACTTAGAGTACCAGTATCAAATTTAATTTTCTCATCTGACAGTTTACTCATTTCTTCGTTGATTTTATATGTAAGTTCAGCCTGAAGTTTATTGACTTCTACAATGTTGGTCTGTACTGAAGAAATACTTCCGTCTGTATTTTGTGTTATGGTAACTAGTTTATCATAAGTTATATTATTTGAATTGAGGACGTTAGAAACGGATTTTGATATAAGCTGCTGCGAAGTCTGCTTGCCCTTATATGTAGCAACCTTGACAATGTATGGTCGTATCTGAATATCAAGAAATATTATCCCAGAAATTATTAATAATATGGTTATCTTAATAAAGAATGATGGTTTAAGCTTCTTTATTGAAGTTGAACTTTTTGTTGGAGGACGTCTCATCTAATCACACCTTTTATAAGCATTTGTAAATTATATTCACCTGCTTAATAAAAAAGTGCATTTTCAATAAAATCGGATAACAGAATAAACTGCTATCCGATAATAATTATATAATTACTTATTGGTTAAAACTTTTTTTACAGTAGCAACAATATTTTCACTTGAAAGTCCAAATTCCTTAAGAAGCTTGTCGCCAGGACCGGAGAAGCCAAATACATCATTAACACCAATTTTATGAACTGGTACAGGGCAAAGTTCGGTTACAACATCAGCAACAGCTGAGCCCAAACCGCCAATTATGCTATGCTCTTCAACAGTTACAATTCTGCCTGTTTCCTTTGCTGCCTTACAGATAATATCCTTATCGATTGGCTTGATTGTATGGATATTAATAATTCTTGCATCAATCCCAACCTTTTCAAGTTCTTCACCGGCTATGAGAGCCTCAGAAACCATAAGTCCTGTCGCAATAATTGTGATATCCTTACCGTCACGGAGGAGCACGCCTTTACCAAGTTCGAATTTATAAGTATTCTTATCATTGAATACAGGAGTAGCTAATCTTCCAAATCTGAGATACATAGGGCCATTGAATTCAACAGCAGCTCTTACCGCCGCTCTGGCTTCAACATCATCGGCAGGGTTAACAATTGTCATCCCAGGGATTGTTCTCATTAAAGCTATATCTTCGTTACACTGATGTGTAGCACCATCTTCACCGACAGAAACTCCTGCGTGAGTTGCACCGATTTTTACGTTTAAATGTGGGTAACCAATAGAATTTCTGATTATTTCGAAAGCTCTTCCAGCAGCAAACATAGCAAATGTACTTGCAAATGGAATCACTCCACAGGTTGATAATCCAGCGGCAACGCCCATCATATTTGCTTCAGCAATACCACAATCAAAGAATCTATCAGGACAGGCTTTCTTGAAAACGCCAGTTTTTGTTGCAGCAGCAAGGTCTGCATCAAGTACAACTAAATTTTTATATTCATCAGCAAGCTCAGCAAGAGTCTCACCATAACTTTCTCTTGTTGCTTTTTTAATAATATCTGCCATAATTTTAACCCTCCAACTCTTTCAGAAGTTTGTTCAACTCACTCATTGCGATATCATATTGTTCCTTGTTAGGAGCAGCACCGTGCCATGAAACATTATTCTCCATAAATGAAATACATTTACCCTTTGTACTCTTCTGAATAATAACAACAGGCTGTCCGCTGATACTTTCAGCCTCGTCAAAAGCTCTGTCAATATCATCAAAATCATGCGCATCCATTGTTATTACATGCCATCCAAAAGCAGCAAATTTATCAGTAATAGGTTCTGGTGAGCAAACTTCAGTAATTTTTCCGTCAATCTGCAAACCGTTATTGTCAACAATAGCAACAAGATTGTCAAGCTTATAATGTGCGGCAAACATTGCAGCTTCCCATACCTGACCTTCTTCAATTTCACCATCACCAAGGATTGCATACACCTTGTAAGGAACATTATTTAGCTGCCCTGCAAGTGCCATACCGCAAGCAGCAGAAATTCCCTGACCTAGTGAACCTGTTGTCATATCAACACCAGGAATATGCTTCATATCAGGATGTCCCTGAAGCATTGCACCAATGTGGCGAAGCTTCTTTAATTCACTTTTATCAAAGTATCCTCTTTGTGACAAAGCAGCATAAAGCCCAGGAGCACAATGACCTTTTGAAAGCACAAATCGGTCTCTATCATCTAATTTTGGAGAATCAGGATAGATATTCATTTTGTAGAAATATAGATATGCCAATAAATCTGCAATGGAAAGTGATCCGCCTGGGTGTCCTGATTTTGCATTAAAAACACCCTCGATAATTCCCATTCGTATTTTGCATGCTGTTATTTCAAGCTGTTTTTTTGTGGTTGAGTCCATAATTTAACCTCCAAATTTATTTTAATTCTGAATGTCCATATTTATTATATATGTAATTGATAACGCTTGCAATTGCATTTTCATCGCAAGTCTTATCAAGAACAATATCTGCAATTGCTTTTACATCATCTGTTGCATTCGCTGTTGCTATACCAATATCAGCATATTCAAGCATTTCAATATCATTTGCATAATCACCGACGGCAACTATAGTATAATTATTGAGCTCTGCCATATCCCTCAGCCTTTTTAATGCAGTCCCCTTTGAATTTCCTTTAGGTAATACCTCATAGAAAAAAGCACATGATTGTACATAATTAAAATCATTATAATTCTGATCAGCAATAAACTTCATCAGGCTATCAATTCTTTCAGGCTCTATAGCAAAGAGTGCTTTAAGCCATTTGTCGCCAGCCTCATCTATACTACACTCAACAGGATTTGTATTAGTTATACTGATGTGATATTCCTCGCGATTGTTTTTCTGAAAAGTGTAAATTTCATTCTCGGTCAGAATTTCAGCAGAAGCATCAGGAAAAGTTTTAAGTACATCTATTATTAGTTTCCTTGCATTTTCATTAAGATAATCACACCATAAGAATTTATCGCTTATTGTATCATAAATAGCTGAACCATTATATAAAATAATTGGGTCAGTTACTTTCAATTCTTTTAAATAAGCTGCAACCGACTGTATTGGTCTACCTGTTGCGATTGAAAATCTACCACCATCATTTATAAACCTATTTATTGCATTTATATCATCAGGTAATAATTTTTTGTTATGTGGGAGCAATGTCCCGTCCAAATCAGTTATAAGCAGTACTTTTGATAAATCTTTAAGCATTGTTACCTCTTATCTGAGTTTTCGCAGTATTTCAATAAAATATTCCGGTAGCTGACTGTCAAATTCCATATACTTATCAGTACGCGGGTGGATAAAACCAATTTTTTTGGCATGAAGGCATTGACCTTCAACACCTTTTACGGCTTTTCCATAAACCTCATCACCATACACGGGATGACCAATGTATGCAGAATGTACCCTTATCTGATGAGTACGACCTGTCTCAAGGTTAAACTTTACAAGGCTGTGCTTCTCAAATAATTCAAGAACCTCATAATGAGTAATAGCTTGTTTTGAATTGCTTTGAGTAACGCACATCTTTTTTCTGTCAATTTTATCTCGACCAATAGGGGCATTAATTGTTCCTTTTTCATCTTTAAGACGACCACATAAAATTGCCTGGTATTCTCTTGTGAATGAATGCTCTTTAATCTGCTCTGCAAGATGAACGTGTGTAAAATCATTTTTTGCAACAATTAATAATCCACTTGTGTTCTTGTCAATTCTGTGAACTATACCCGGTCTTATAACTCCATTTATTGCTGACAACTGCCCCTGACAATGGTATAACAATGCGTTAACCATAGTATTTTCATAATTTCCGGCAGCAGGATGAACAACCATGCCTTTTGGCTTATTAACAACGGCTAAATCATCATCCTGATATATAAATTCAAGTGGCAAGTCTTGTGCCTTTACATCTAATAAAACAGGCTCAGGTATACAAATTTCTAAAACATCCTTCAATCTCAGCTTGTAATTCTTCGAAACAGGCTTTGAATTCACAAAAACATTACTATCGTCAATAAGTTTCTGAACAGATGATCTTGTTAATCCAAAATCCTGGTCAGAAATAAACTTATCAATTCTTTCACCAACATTATCTTCAGTAATAATCAATGAAAAGTCATTCATTGGTTTCTCCTTAAGATTTGCTTTCTACAGCAATTTTCTTGTCATGGGATTTCTCTATAAATAAAATATATATCAAGAACAGAATTGCACCGATAACTACACATATGTCCGCAAAATTAAATATAGGAAAATTCATAAACTTTGTATCAATATAATCTACAACTTTTCCGTTTCTGAAAATTCTGTCGATGAGATTACCAACACCACCAGATATAATCAGTAACATAGATAATGTTAAAAATTTACTGCTTTTTGCATTTTTTATAAGAAAAATAATTACTCCTAATAGAAAAACTGAAGTTGTTAATATTAAAAAGATTCTCTTTCCACTGAAAATACTCCATCCTGCTCCGTCATTCAAAGTGTAAGTCAGGTCAAAAATCTTATGCTTACCAAATTTTACTACAGAAACAGAATCATACAGATCAAAATTCTTAATGATGAGTAGTTTTATTATCTGATCAGCGCCAACTAATAAAGCAACAGTAATCAAACAGAATATTATCATATTTCACCCCATAAAACTTAATTTAAGTTGCCACTCTATATTGAGCAGCAACTTAATAATTAAGCTATTCAATAACCTTTATACATCTTGAGCAAAGTGTAGGATGTTCTGCATCTTTACCAACAGAATCTGAATATACCCAACATCTTTCACATTTTTCTCCGGAAGCATTTTCAACTGTAACTGATACAGATTCAAATTCTCCCTTTAATTCACCTTCTCCGCCATTGACAATTTCAACAGCTGATACAATGAATATCGCTGGTAACTCATTCTTGAACGCAATAAGCTTATTATAAAGCTTTTCGTCTGCGTGAATTGTTACCTTTGCTTCAAGAGAAGCACCAATAACTTTTGCAGCTCTCTTATTTTCAAGAGCCTTCTTGACGTCTTCTCTCAAGTTATAGATTATATCCCACTTTTCCTTAAATTCATCAGATAATACAATGCCTGATTTTTCTGGCATCTGATTAAAGAAAACGCTTTCAGTATTATCTATTGATGAGTGAGGCATAAATCTCCATATTTCGTCAGCTGTATATGACATAATAGGAGCAATTAATCTTGAAATTGCATTAAGAACTCTGTACATAACTGTCTGTGCAGCACGTCTTTCAACAGAATCTTTCTTTTCACAGTACAATCTGTCCTTTAGAATATCAAGGTAGAAGTTTGACATATATACAACGCAGAAGCTATGAATGCTGTGGAATACAATATGATAATCAAATACGTTGTATGCTACGTTGACTTTATCAATAAGCTCATCAAGCTTCATTAATGCCCACTTATCAAGGTCGAGCAAC
>CALMXN010000325.1 GCA_937871145.1 uncultured Clostridia bacterium | reverse complement strand
ATAATTTGATTAGTCATCTCTTTTATCTCCTTACATTTTATTTATGAAACCGCTTGAAATTTAATCATTGGAAATGTGGCGAACAAGCCATATATCATAATTCAAACATCATCATAAACACAGTTTAACATAAAAAAATCACTAGTGCTGTATATGTCATAATCCGAAAATTTTGACTTTTACACGAGTGAGATTTTATATATAGAATTTTGGGTTTACTTTTGAGGGTAGGTATGCTATACTATTTTTAATGGAAATAATTGTTGGAGATGTGCCGAATGATAAAAATGACAATGGGCGAGAAGATAAAAGACCTACGCACTGAAAAAGGCTTAACTACAAAAGAAGTTAGCCAGCTTACGGGGATTTCAGAGGCTGTTTACAACGGACTTGAAAATGACGTGGATAGAGATACAGGGTACAGTAGAATTATAGCTCTCGCAAAGTTTTTTGATGTGCCTACCGATTACCTTTTGGGCTTTACTGAAAGTCGTATTACTAAGAATATCAAGCTGAAAGAGTTAGGATTAAGTGACAATGCAATCAAAGTTTTGTTATCCAAAAATCAAAGCAATGACCTTGTGAGCGAGCTTATTGAACACAAGGATTTTCCTAACCTTATCAACTCGATTGATGTTTACGTACGCCAGCTTGTAGCTCCTCATATTGGAACGGTGAACAATATGATAAAGGTTGCACAGCACGGAGTTGAGGGGTATTACAAGGATGATACTTCTGCTGATTTAAAGGGTGCAGTTATCTATATAAATGAAACTGTTGTCAATGAAGATGACTTCTTAAGATTTAGGATTTCAGAGCGTTTCAATCAGATTTTACGTGATGTTTATGATAATAATACTGATACTGATAAGGTTGTGCCTAAAAGCTCGACAAATGAGATGACTTCCCACATGGTTGATGTGCTTAATATGGTTAAGTCAGGTGAACTAGAGCTTGATACTCCTGAGGATGCAGTTGCTGTTATGATGGAGAGAATGGGTGTTTCAGAAGAGGATGTTAGGGGAGCTTTTGAGAAATTGTTTGGAGATTGATATGGATATAAACTATAAAGATTTATGTTGAATTGTGTCTCAAAACACGGTATAGAGCATTATATACATTGAAAGGGAGTTACAAAAATGGATAATAAACATCAATTTGTTGGAGCGGTGATAGGTGAAACATTTAGAATTCCCAAATATCAAAGAGGATATCGCTGGACAGAAGAAAATGTTTTAAAATTGCTTGAAGATATTTATGAAGACAGATTATATTTACATGATAAAGATGATGATTTGATTACTGAAAGTGCAACAAATATTTTCAAAGGAATATCATTCAAATATGATGACCAAAAGTTTATTTTTAAAGAACCAAAATATCCATATTGTATACAACCACTGGTAGTAATGAAAACACATAAAGGATATGATGTGATTGACGGACAACAAAGACTGACAACAATCTCTATTATACGTGCTGCTTTAAATAAAATAGGTGGGTTGGGTATAACCCCTTCCAATCTTTCCTATGAATCACGAACAGACAGCCAGCAATATATTGAATATTTGTATACTGCAAAGGAGAGACCGCAAGGAAACAATATCGATTTTGCATATATGGAAGAAGCTTATGGAGTTGCAATAGAATATTACACAGGTCTATTAGAAGGAAAATTTGTAAGTGATGAAATAAAGAAAAAATATGCTAGTTATCTTGATGACGTAATTTGTAAGAATACGCAGTTCATTTGGTACTGCGTTGAAAGTAATGACCCTCAAAAAGTATTTGCAAACTTTAATACTGGTAAAATCGAGCTTACAAATTCAGAATTAATTAAGGCTTTGTTTATGAATCCAAGTAGTTATTCCAGTGCAAGTGTGAAAGATAAACAAATTGTTATTTCCGAAAAGTGGGATGAGATTGAAAACAAGCTACACGAATCAGACTTTTGGGCATTCGTTCCACACCCATTGCAATACGAAGAGAATGCAAAGCAATATAGTACACGTATTGATGTTCTCTTTGATTTTCTTGTCATGGAAATATGGTTAGAGAAACATAAGGAAAAGACAATTGATGCATATATAAAACATAGAAACACCGAAAACTCAGACAAGTATATATTTAATCAAATAGAAGAATGGTTAAAGGAAGTATGCAAAGAACCTAGTGACGATATGATGGAACGCTGCTGGCATAGAGTAGGCAAGATATTTTCTGGTTTAAAAGAACTTTATTGGGCTGATAACAGAATTTATAATATGGTTGGACTTTACATCAATCTTAAAAATAGAGATATCAATAAAGTGGATGGTTACATAACGGATAATGAAACATATCTTGATGTTTATAATACTCTAAGAAATATTCTGCTTGAATCCAGAAATAAACGAGAAGAATTATTGAAGCGTGAAATCAAAACGTATTTAAACAAAGATATCAAATTGATACAATATAATGAAGGAAGACCTTATGAAATTATTAAGACGTTGATTATTTATAATATAGCTTTAATTAATTCTTCAAAAGGAACTGGTGAAAGATATAATTTTCTTGCAAATGCAAACAATCAATGGGAACGTGAACACATTTTTGCATGTAATGTGAAAGAAACAGTATCTGATAAAAAAGAGCGAATCGGTGCATTAGAGGTCCTAGCAGATGATTCTTATATTGAATATGCAAAGCACCTGTTTGCTATTGGTGAGAAAGAAATCTATTTTTTATATGAAAACACTCCTTATACTTTAAATTTAGTACAGTTAGATGAAACCGTTGCTCAAAATTTCATAAATAGTAATTTAGCTTATGATGGAAATGGTCAAAATGAAATTTTAGCCCGTGCCTTAAAAGCAAAAAAGGATGCTACAAGTTTACTTAGCTGTTATGATAACATAGACAAGCTTGAATCAATTAATTTTGAAACAGCTTTAGATATGAAACAAACGCTATCATATCTGTATTTAAAACAATTAGAAGGAAAACTTTACAATCTTGAAAATGTAGATATTAGGCAAACTGCAAGTTTTGAAACAACAATAAGGGAAATCAATAGTAAAGAGATACACTTTGCAGAACTTCATTTCACATACACTAACAGAGAATATGACGAATACAAAGAAAACTGGTCTAATTGGCTCAATAAAATATCTGTAGCAAATAGTGATGATAAAAAACCAAAAACAAACTATGATATATTAGCTGATAAAATAGTTGACTCATATCAAAATAAGCTTCAAGGAATCCTTTATGATAAGAACAACCAAGACAGCTTAAAGCAAGAAGATAATATATTTAATAACGAAAATGCAAGTTTTATTTTTTCAGCTCTAAAGTTAAGCATTATTACATTAAATAGCAGAATAACAACCTTTTTTGATGAAGATTTCCCAAGATTATTGAAAGACAACTCAATGGGGAATATGACATTACTAACTGGAAACAAAAAACAAACAGACAGTTCTGGACAAAATCAAGTAGTTAGCAATAAAAGCTATTCAGCAAAGAAAGATATGGTTTATAATTTTTTCAAACAAGGACAATTTGTACCAATTGGTACACTGCTCGTATTTACCGATGTGTACACCAAAGGTACAAACACAGCAAATTACTGGCTACCAGATAGTAGACTAGCTTATATTCAAGATATGGATAAAACAATTTCTGCTTTTTTAGGTGAGGAGGATAATAAATGCCAGAAATAAATACCCTATTAAAGTTACTCTCAGAATACGAGGTTCGGATTCCCATTATCCAGCGTGATTATGCACAAGGTAGAAAGAATGAAAAAGCAAACGAAGTAAGAAAAAACCTAATTCGAGATATAAAGAATTGCCTTGACGATGAAGAAAGAAGCATCGACTTTAACTTTGTTTACGGTACAGTTAATGATAATATTTTCTATCCTGTTGACGGGCAACAACGCTTAACCACGCTATACTTAATGCATTGGTATTTGAATTGTAATCAAGACACCGATAATATGAGTGGGTTGAAAAACTTTAGTTACATGACAAGAAATTCAGCAAGTGAATTTTTCTCATTGTTAAAATTCCCCAATAACAACTTAAAGGCAATTGCACGAGAATCACAAGAATTTCGTAAGGATATTGAAAATCAATCATGGTTTCAAGTTGAATGGGGGTATGACACTACGGTTGATGCAGCGTTAAATGTTCTTGATGATTTATCTAAGTCTATGGACTTTAAAAGCAACGGAACCCAGTACTTCAACCGGTTGAAAAATGGTGCAATTACGTTTTCACATATTACCGAAACAGGTGAAAACGCTGAAAACAATGCCGCTAAAAGCTATATTAGAATGAACGCCCGTGGGAAAGCACTAGAGCCATTTGAAAACCTAAAGGCTATGCTGGATAGTATCGATGGCAAGCTGGATAATTCGATTGGGTTTGTAGGAAAATACGATAACAAGTATATTGACACAATGTTTAACCAATATGACAGCATGAAATCATTAGGCGAAAAAACAAAGTTGATAAATGAGAAAAGTCTCAATATCCTAAAAAATATCTTTAACCTTTGTCGACAAATTAAAGCAAAGGAAACCGTTCCTAACGAATCAACTTTTATTAGCTCAATATACGCTTGCAGTCAGGAAATATCAAATGATATAGATAAAGGTTTTTTTAAGATGTATTTCAATATGATAGTTGCTGTGTTAGATTTTTATTGTAACAATCAAGATGACAAAAATATTTCCGATGTATTTCTTGATAAATTATCATTTAGATCAACGGAAAATAGGCATTGCGTTTCCGCAATCCTTTATATTTATTATTTCAACATAGCGAAACAATCGATTTTAAACGAAGAAGTATTAAGCGAATTTATCTATGTGCTTACTAATTTGAATTATGCTAATTGGAATGAAAATACCTTCTTATACTCTATCAATTGCTTTGCTAAGGAAACTTCAAAATTCAAAGATATTTTCGATTATTTCTGTACAACTGATTTAAGCTTAATTCAAAATAATATGGCTAACGTTTTAAATGATATTAAAGTACGAGTTAAAGAGCAGAAAATTAAGGCTACTATTATTGCAAAGAATAATTCGTTAGCCTGGAATTATTTCAGCAAGCTTGAACAAGAATCATCCTTTAGAAAAATTCAATACCTTTTATATATTTCTGGTTACTGGATGGGTAACGGCGAGTTTACAAAGCTCAAAACTTACATAGAAATAGCGTATAAGTATTTCTATAAAGATGAATTGAATTGGTGTAAAATATATGCTACCGCCACCAATATGGATGAAAATAACGAGTTGCTTTGTGCAAAAGATATCAATGAAAACTGTGGGACAAAACATATTTGGTCGAATGAATTTTATGATTGGAATGATGAACAAGATAAAAATTTATTTACGAATAAAATGCAATTAGAAACAATTAAAAAAGCGTATGATAATTTAGATGGTATTATAACCATAATAGAAACCATGCTAAGCAATAAGGACTATAATGAATGCTGGTTAAGGTATGCGATAAAGTACGGAAGCATAGAATTTTTAAACAGGTCTTTACGCTGGGACTCTAAACAAAATATCGTAACAATCAGCGATGGTAACAAGCGTTACGATATGTATATTATGAATATTGTAAATAAATTTGGTTATGGGTTAAAAGATTTAAATGCTTACGCAGATTCAGAAAATGTTTTTGAAAATAATGCTAACTACGGAAGCTTCTCTACTGGTAATCGCTGTTTTATTATGCGACTACAAGTATCAATTCCTATTACAAATATCAATGAGAACTATCATAAGAATATATGTTTATATTCTTATGATAATACAAGCCATCTATATACTATTTATGAAGTAACCTCACCTTATAAATTTAATAAAATCGAATTTTTACTGTCAAATGGGGTAAACCAGCAACAAATTAAAAAGACTGAAATAGAAAAACTGTTGGACAGTTACGAGGAATCTGACTACATAAAAATTAAAGAAAGTGATAGTGCTTATCCTTTTCAAAAGGATAAAACCCGTAACTCTTTTTGGCTTGGAGAATCTAATCCAATTGTATATACAGATAATCCTAAAATATCTGACCACTCGCTTTTATAAATATTTCACAATATTAACTACGTTATATTATGCAAAACGTAGATTTTTTAAAATGCAGCTCGGAAAATCGGATACGAAAAGAGAGGTATGCTATACTCGTATTCAGCAACAATACGGTTGCTATTAAAGAATAGGAGGAAATTTATATGAAATGTTCAGTATGTAATCTAGTAGGACGAATGAAGCAATGTGAAAAGTGCAGAAATATTTGGTGCGAAAGCTGTGCTACGCAAGGAAAAGGTCATTACCCAAAGCAACACGCATCAAATGTTTGCCCATATTGTGGAACTGTTGGACAAATTAAAACCGTATATTAATCTTAAAAACAATGATTTTGGGAGAAGAAAAATGGGTTTTAAACATCCTATTACTTAAGAACAGCAGCTTGAACGTGATAACTAAATTTGTTAGGAGGTCAACATGAAAATACTAAACATTCACGGTTATAAAGGAAGTTCCTGCAACAGTGCGTACATAGCACTGAAAAATTTCGGTTGTGAAGTGATTTCACCGGAACTCGATTATGATGCACTGATACCAGAAGAAACTCTTGAAGTGCTACGTTGTCAAATTACAGACAATGCAGTTGATGTAATTGTTGGGACAAGTCTTGGGGGATTTTATGCAGCGGTTCTTTCTGCACAGCTGAATTTACCTGTTATACTTGTAAATCCTTGTCTGATGCCTTTTATATATTTATCAAGATTAGGTTATACCAGAGACGTAAAGCCTTATATGGCAATGTTCGGAGAACTCTTAAAACTGAAAAGCTATAATGTAAGTACTGTTGTGGGCGGTCAGGATGAAATTATTGATACACAGGATTTTACAGAACAGTTACTTCAAAACGACCGATATGTCATTGTTCCGGATGGAAAGCATTCTGGTGCAACATTGTCTTTGGATGTTAATCTTCCGCAACTACTTGCAGGGATTTCTTTCAAATGCTC
>CALMXN010000324.1 GCA_937871145.1 uncultured Clostridia bacterium | reverse complement strand
AATTTGGGTTTCATTTGTTTGACGTGATATTTAGTATCATACTATGCATTCAACTTTGTAAGGATAAATGTAACAAGATTTCTTCCTTTGCTTTATCTTCCATTTGCAATTAAACAGACCTGTATATGCTTCACAGACAGCGACAGTGTTATAATGTCTGTACTCTTCTTATGCTTCTTCGCATTTTTAGTTTTGGGAAGATTAATTCACAAGTCTTTTTTATTACAACAGAATGTTACTGAGTCCATTGACTGGCTCACAATCACAAGCTTTATATTTGTATTTTTCCTCCCATATGATGAGCACTTTGTATTCTTTGTATTTGTATTGTCAGCGTTTTATATTATGGGCTACTTCAAAAGAGGATTTAAAGCGCAAACAGATAAGCTTTTAATACTTTTTACAAGCATATCCTTATCATTAGCCTTCTGGGCACAGGATTTCTTTGAAATTCCTGATATTATCAAGTCAGAGGTATTCCTGATACCTATTGCAATCCTATGTGCAGTTATTATATTGCTCTGGAAGGATAAAAGCGAAATTACCTGGAACATTGCTTTCATTACTGCACTGCTTTCAGTCATTTATCTTGGATTAGCTGCAATGGTTTCAGAAGAGCTTACCGATGCTTTGATTATCCTCTGCCTGATGATGATAATACTTTTAATATCCTTCACAAATAAAAGTATGCGATGGTTCCTGCTGTCAGCCTGTACATTGATTTTCCTGACATTTTACCTCACAAGAGATTTCTGGATTGAAATTCAATGGTGGGTTTACCTTCTTACCGCTGGGATTATTCTGCTTTGTATGGCGGCAGCACATGAGAGAAGGAAACAAAAAGGCATAACCAAGTGGAAATTCAAACTATTCGATTACTTTAAGAAATAACAAAAAAGGCAACCTTATCGGTTGCCTTTTATTATTTACTTTTTGTTTTTCTTTTTACTTTGCAGGAATATTATCATTACTATTCCGACAACAACCACACTTCCAGCAATAAATATATATGCTTTAAAATCGTCATTCTTTTTTGTGGTGCTTGGTTTCTTTTCATCAGTTGTAGATGAGCTCTGACTGTCTGTGGAACTGTCGATAGCAGAACTTTCCTCAGGCTTTTTTTCTTCCTCCAGCTTGATATTCTCCATAAAATCATTCTTAGCGATGTCTGGTCCAACAGTTGTACGATATAAGCCGAATGCCTGACAATCATAAACTCCTGGTGTCTTTTTTACTGAATACCATTGCTGCTGTGAAGAATGAAATGAAAATCCGTGCACAGCCATTTCATAAGCTGTCTTACCATTAAACTTACTCAATGGAATATCCCAGTTCATTTTCACCTTGTTTTCGCCATAAAGGTGAAGATATGTTTTAGGAACGTCCCACACACCGTATTTCTGTGCTGATTCAGGACTTATTGAGCTGTCATTTGATTTTGTCAAGGCTTCTGTCAGTGCATTTGAATTTATCATATGACCGCCGTGTCCGTACTCGCCTTTTAAATCATGTGCAATAATAACTTCAGGTTTGAATCTTCTTATAAGTTCAATTTCATAATCGACTATCTTGCTATAATTATATACCTTTTTTGCATGGACAAGTGAGGTGGAATAAATATCCGGGAACGCACCCATAACAGGATATGCTGTAAGTCCGCATGCCCACAGGGCATTAAGTGCTTCGTGAGGACGATAAGGCTCTCCCCAATGGTATGTCATATATGCAACCTGAACCTTTAGTCCCTTTTCTCCAGCATAATATGGGATTGTACCACCAAAGAAGATAAGCTCATCATCAGCGTGTGTCGGCATCAAAAGCATATCTGCATTTTCATAAGGAGCAGTCCACTTCTGTACCCAGTCGGGTGTCTGATTACTTGTAAAAGTATAGACATCACAAAGAATAACGCTCTCTGATTTTATTGTAATAGTAACCTCATTTGTTAAATTCGGCAGGTCTATGTATTCGTGGATAAAATCATTTTTCCCATAAGTCTGGTCAACGCCGTTGATTGTCAATGTCCATTCACCAGGTGGCTTATCCCATACAACATATATACTTGAAAACTGCTGAGTATTTGATATTGTTATTTTCGTCCCAGCCTTTAATGTTAGCTTTGTTGTGCGTTTCTCGTCAGACAAAAGCTTTCCGTTAGCATTGTTTGATAATTTTACTGTGTTTGTTTTCGTCAGATCCTGTGCAGTTGCATTGGTCTGTGAAAATGCAGAAACACTGCATACCATAAGCATAACACACAGGCATATAATAGGAGTGATTATTTTCTTCATATTGTCCTCCGGTTGTTTTAGTAATACTATCATAACATTTATGCATTATTTTGTAAACAACAAACGCCTGCAAAAAGCAGGCGTACTTGTTATAGGATTTTTCTCAATATAAAGTACCTTAGGAAATTACTGACCAAAAGTAAGAATAAGGCAAGAGCATTAATACCAAGAACAACCCATATTACAATTTTGCATACTTGTTTTCTTCCATTGAAGGATGAAGAATCTTTATCAGATAATACATCATCTTCATTTTTCTCAATAGTCGGTGTAGCACTTGAAGAATTATCGTCCTTGGGTAAATCCTCATTATAAATTAATATATATGCCCTTTCATAATCGTCACTACTGACTATAATATCTTCACCAAAAACAGAATAGCCCATATACAATGATGAAACGCCACCGAATTGCCCTGATGTAGTATAAAAAGGGATACTGTTATTCTTGAGCATCTGTTGATAAATTCGTGATTGTATCTGACTTTCACAACGGACAAGAACACACTCAGTTATCTGCTCTGATTTGCATTCCTTAAGTATTTCACCACAGTCATCACATATTTTTTCGTTATCATTGTATTCTCTGTTGCAGACAGGGCGCCTTTTCATACAATCACCTCATACTGTCATTAATTATCTGTCTAATTATTTTTATTCAGTTTTAAAATTATATAGTCGTAATTTCCCCGCTTATGTGGTAGCATACACTTTGAGCAATCCTTAATTTTATTATCAAGAATAGAATAATTCCCACCACAATCTTTAATAGAATACAACGGGCAATAACAGAACAGACAGTTAAAATTATCTGCATTATCAGTCTTATGACAAGGGAAAAACTCACATTCCTTATGAGAAAAGAATTTATACTCACAGCCCATTTTTATCGCCCTGTTTCATCGCTTTTATTTTAATAACCTGTTCTTTATAAA
>CALMXN010000323.1 GCA_937871145.1 uncultured Clostridia bacterium | reverse complement strand
TGCAAAGCTTCAGGATCTTCTGATTTATACTCTCAAAGGAATTTCACAGATTGTTATCAGTGGAAAGCTTGATGTAAAAAACCTCGATAATGCAAATTATCAGGTTCTTAACAGCCTTTTCATGACGATTACAAACGCAAACTTCAATACTGATTATATTATAAACCAGATTAAAAAAATGCTTTCCATCAGAGATGACCTTAAAAAATCTGTTACTATTGAAAATTCTCATGATGCCGTTATATTTACAGCTGATACAAAAGAAGTTATGCTTGAAAAGGCGGTTAATATTGGTGTTCTTTCAACTGAAAATGAGGATGTCCGTTCTCTTCGTGAGATGATTATCTACGGCTTAAAGGGTATGGCAGCATACACTGAACACGCAACAAATATCGGAAAAGAAAATACAGAAATCAACGCATTTATTTATGAAGCACTTGCAGCAACTCTTGATGATTCACTTTCCGCTGACGACCTTGTTGCATTAACTCTTAAAACAGGTGAATACGGCGTAAAAGCTATGGCACTTCTTGATGAGGCTAACACATCGAAATACGGCAATCCTGAAATAACCTCAGTTAATATCGGCGTAAGAAATAATCCTGCAATTCTTATTTCAGGGCATGACCTTACTGACCTTGAACAGCTTCTTGAACAGACTAAGGGGACAGGTGTTGATGTTTATACACACAGCGAAATGCTCCCTGCACATTATTATCCTGCTTTTAAGAAATACGATAATTTTGTTGGCAATTACGGAAATGCATGGTGGAAACAGCTTGAGGAATTTGAAACCTTCAAGGGAGCAATCTTATTCACAACAAACTGTATTGTTCCTCCGAAAAGTGAAGAGATAAGAAACAGAATTTTTACAACAGGTTCTTGTGGTTACCCTGAATGTAAGCATATTGAAGCAGATGAAAACGGCAAAAAGGATTTCTCCGAAGTCATCAAGCTTGCTAAAAAATTACCGTCACCGCAGGAAATCGAAACTGGAAGTATTGTCGGCGGATTTGCGCATAATCAGGTATTTGCTCTTGCAGACAAGGTTGTTGAAGCCGTAAAATCAGGAGCAGTAAAGAATTTTTTTGTTATGGCTGGTTGTGACGGACGTATGAAGTCAAGAAGCTACTATACAGAATTTGCTGAAAAGCTTCCGAAAGATACAATTATTTTAACTGCAGGCTGTGCAAAATACCGTTATAACAAGCTTAATCTTGGCGACATCGGCGGTATTCCGAGAGTACTTGATGCAGGGCAGTGCAATGACTCCTATTCGCTGGCTGTAATTGCACTTAAGCTTAAAGAGGTATTCGGACTTGACGATGTAAACAAGCTCCCTATTGCTTACAATATCGCATGGTATGAACAAAAAGCCGTAATCGTGCTTTTGGCTCTTCTTTATCTTGGAGTAAAAAATATTCACCTTGGTCCTACACTTCCCGGATTTTTATCACCTAACGTAGCTAAGGTACTTGTAGAAAAGTTTGGCATCGCAGGAATTGGCGAAGTTGATTCGGATATTGAATTGTTTATGTCATAATATATAAAATAGTCCGTCTGTTATTTTATAATTTAACAGGCGGACTTGATTTATTGAATATAAATGAATTGTTAAAAATGGGGGACTATTAAATGAGCAGTATAGCTAGGGTTCTTAACGCTATGAT
>CALMXN010000322.1 GCA_937871145.1 uncultured Clostridia bacterium | reverse complement strand
ACCACTCGCCGCGGACCATCGCCTGATCAGCGGCTGTTGTTGATTCAAAAACTATTGCGATATCAGGTTCAACTGAAAAAGTTGCTGTTTTTGCACCACGCAGACCGATTTCTTCTTGTGTAACAAAAGTAAAGTAGGTATCATATTCAAGGTCGGATTTTATAAGCTTTAATAATACAGCACAGCCGAGTCTGTCGTCTATAGCTTTTGATTTTATAAAGCCGTCACCAAATTCAATAAAATCTGACCTGAAAGCAACAGGCTCGCCGAGAGAAACAAGACTTTCAGTCTCTTCCTTTGACTTTGCTCCTATATCAACATACATATTTTCTAATTTTATTGCAGTTTCCTTTTCATCGGCAGTAAGATTATGCACAGCCTTTGAACCAATAACGCCGACAAGCTGTTTTTCACCGACAAGAACTTGTCTTCCGAAAACTACACGGGCATCAACTCCACCGACTGATGATATTTTTATCGTTCCGTCTTTATTAATGAAGTTTATAACAAATCCGACTTCATCCATATGGGCTGATAGCATAACTTTATTCTTTGGTGTACTCTTACCCTTTTTAAAGCAGATAAGATTTCCTAAATTGTCGATTTTATATTCACAAAGGCCTTTGACCTGATTTATTATATATTCCCTGACTTTTTCTTCGTGCCCTGAAATACCGTTTATTGTGCAAAGCTCTTTTAAAGTTTCAATCATTACTTTACACCTCCGCTTAAAAGAAATTCTGCTATTAGGTTACTTGTAGTTTCTATATCATTTAAATCAATTACTTCAATTGGGGTATGCATATATTTTTGTGGCAAGGATAATGTTACTGCTTTTACCCCGTTCCTTGTGACAACTATAGCATCAGCATTTGTGCCAGTTGTTCCACCCATTACTTCAATCTGATATGGAATTTTCTTTTCCTCAGCAAGGATTATCATAGCGTTGCTCATTTCTTTTGACAATGACGGTGAAACTCCTATCATAACGCCCTCTGACATTTTCCCGCACTTGTATTCACTGTCATCAGAAGTGAGCGCAAAGGAAACATCAACAGCTATTGCAAGGTCAGGGTTGATTTCGAAGGTGGCGGTTTTTGCTCCACGCTCGCCAGTTTCCTCCTGTGAGGAAAACAAAACTGAAACAGAATATGCAAGCTCCCTGCCCTTAACTTTCTCAAGTGCGTTCAATATTGTAATAACACCCGAGCGATCATCAATAGCTTTTGAGGTAACTCTGTTATTCAAAAGCTCTGCACTTTCGCTATCCATTGTTATCCTATCGCCAAGTGAAACAACTTCTTCTGCATTTTCTTTTGACATACCTATATCAATAAAAATTCCATCAATTTTCGGAACCTTTTTACTGTCTTCTTCAAGATGAGGTGGAGTTGAAGTTATAACGCCCTTAATAGCTTTTTTTCCGTGAACAGTAACCTGTTGTGCGAGGAAAAGGCGACGGTCAAGTCCACCACAATTTGAAACCTTTAAAAAGCCCTCATCAGTGATGAAGGTTACAATCATTCCGATTTCATCAATATGTGCATCAAGAAGAATATGAGGCTTGCCCTCACTTCTTTCGCCAATATTGCCGATTACATTGCCGAAATCATCGATATGTGCATCAGGTGCAAATTCCTTTAACATATTGCAGGCTACCAACGAAGCGGAAAATTCATCTCCCGCAACGCCTGTTGCGCTAGTAAGTTCAAAAAGCTTTTCTTTCAAGTCCATTTAACCTTGCTCCTTGTTTTTTCATTATAAATTATCTGTGCGAAGGGATACGGGGTAACCTCTTTATCTATTTTAAAGTTTCGTAGGCGAAGGGGTGCGGGGCAACCTCTTCATCTATTTTTAAGTTTTATATGCGAAGGGGCTCGGGGGCGACCTCTTTATCTATTTTAAAGTTTTGTAGGCGAAGGGGCTCGGGGGCGACCTCTTCATCTATTTTTAAGTTTTATATGCGAAGGGGCTCGGGGGCGACCTCTT
>CALMXN010000321.1 GCA_937871145.1 uncultured Clostridia bacterium | reverse complement strand
CTGGTGTAGCTCAGTTGGTAGAGCAGCTGATTTGTAATCAGCAGGTCGGGGGTTCAAGTCCGTTCACCAGCTCCAAATTAAAGAGCAGATAATATCTGCTCTTTAATAAACTTAATATGGGAGAGTTCCCGAGTGGCCAAAGGGGGCAGAACTGTAAATCTGTTGCTTTCAGCTTCGATGGTCCGAATCCATCCTCTCCCACCAAAGCTTAAAAGCTTATTGATAAATTCAATAAGCTTTTTTATTTATCTGCTTAATTATAAATTCTGTTTCAATAAATCAAATCTTGATATATTGCAGAAGAAAAAGCTTGCGCTGTCACTTGCAATTTTCACATCACCATATCTTTTCTATTTTCCATCATACATTCTATATAAAGATTATTAAAATGAACCTCCTTCACAATTTGTGGAGGAGGTTTTTAATTATATCTTAATATAATCTCTTGATATCTTCAATAACTTTCTTGCAGGTAACATCAACTTTATCATAATCCATTGCCTTGATATAAAAAGCCTCTATATCATCGTGAACAGTCTTTGCATTTGAAAGTGCGCTTATTGCTTCACAGATTATATCATCACATGCCTTATTGTTAAATGATAACCTTTGCTTCTTCTGGGATATCAATGCTTTGTCATAAAACCTCTGAAAGTTTATTATGTTCGCATCAGGAATTTCATTATTATTAATAGGTGTTGATGAAATCAAAGCTGTCTTTAATGATGGAATAAGAAGATGCTCGTATACTGCAGGGGAGAGCAGTGTACATTCACTTATAACAACATCAAAGCCCTTCATTGTTGCAATAGTAGCAAAATCACGAAGTAATAAATCTGTTCCAGCAAAATACGTATCATTGAGAACATATATATTATCATAATCTTTTATGGTATCAAGTAAAGTGACATATCCATCAGGTGTCAGGGCTGAAAGCTGTGAGAATTCTGTTGAGCCGTCAGCGAGTTTTGTTTTTGGGAGGACTTTTGTGGCAAGTCTTTCAATAAAAGCTTCAAGCTTTTTGTAATTCAATGCTTCCTGACCGATAGTATATGTGTCTGAATATAAAGAAGATAGAGCACTTACAAAATTCCTGCATCTTTTATGCCACTTAAGATTTTCGTTAGTAACAGAAATAATTTCAAGATAATTCTTTTCAAGAACACTGTCATCCCAGAATTCACCCAGGTTGATTATCTTCTGGCATACTCCTGCGTAAATAGGATCAAACACGTGCGGAGCCGTTCCGTCAACAATAATTATACCTGCATTTTTTAATATAACAGCATCAAGAGAATTCGGATCGCTTGAGCAATGATATATTGCAACGTCATCTTTATCCTCGAATTCTTTTGCAATTTTCTTTAAAAGAGTGGATTTTCCTGTTCCTGCTCCACCTTTCAGAATATATGTAAAAATTCCTGTCTTTTCAATTTCTTTATTAAAATGCGTCTGAAAGCCTGTTTGCGAAACTCCTCCAAGGAAAAACTCGCTTTTAATAAATGACATTCATACCCCTCCAATACATTTATACCCCAAATGGTTTATTTATTCAATTTATAATATGCAGAATTAAAAAAATAGCTACAATAACAACATATATAAATTTAATGATTTTTTGAAGGAAGGTATTTTTTTATTATCTACTTTATTACTAAAAACTCATTATATATAGCTGACAAATTGTTCAATAACACAACTCCATATTATCGGGCAAGCAATGTATATCAGAATTTTTATTAATAAATAACATAAAATAATAATTAAAAGCTCACCAAGCTGTTTAAAATAAACAAATCAGTACTGATTATTAAGTTAGTTTTCTGTTTTGATATTTCAATGTAGTTGCTATACAATATAGTTGTTAACAAAATATAGGGGGAAAAATAGTGTACACAGTTCCAAAAGTAGCGGCAATTAACGATATGTCGGGAGTGGGACGCTGCTCTCTTACAATAGCCATTCCGGTTTTATCAGTAATGGGTGTGCAATGCTGTCCATTGCCTACAGCAATTCTGTCACGCCATACGGGCTTTGAAAGTTTTTATTTCAAGGATCTTACTGAGATTCTCCCCCAGTATATTCAGAACTGGAAGGATAGCAAAGTTAAATTTGATGCAGTATACAGTGGCTTTCTTGGCTCTTTTGAACAGATAAGAATTACCGAGGAGCTTATTAAAGCATATGATAAAAAGCCTTTGTGTGTTATTGATACGGTTATGGGTGATAACGGACATATATACTCAACCTATTCCGAGAAAATGTGCAGCGAAATGAAAAGGCTTGTTTCACTCGCTGATGTAATTACCCCTAATGTTACTGAAGCTTGTTATCTCACAGACACTGAATACACAGGTGAAAATATATCGCTTGATATGGCAGAAATGCTTGCAAAAAAGCTTTGTGATATCGGAACAAAATCAGTTGTTATAACAGGTATTGATAATGGGGATACTCTTGTTAATCTTGTTTATGAGAACGGAAAAGCTATGCCTGTTTTCATTCCTAAAGCAAACAAGGTGTTTTCAGGTACTGGTGATATATTTGCATCAGTGCTTACAGGCTCGCTTGTAAAAGGCAATTCACTTATTTTGGCAACAAAAACCGCATCAGACTATATTTATAAATGTCTCGAATTCACAATAAAAAACAACGCTCCCGTTGCTGAAGGAGTGCTGTTTGAACCATTATTATATACGCTTGGAGGAACCATCCATGAATAACAACTCAACAAAGATGATTAAAATAATAGTATTTTCAGGGCTTTTTATGGCAATGACAACAGTTATGACCGCGTTTTTCCACGTTCCTACGTTAGATGGTAACGGTTATATCCATCTTGGTGACTCAATGATATATCTGTCATCAGTTTTATTACCTTTCCCTTGTGGAATTTTAGTCGGTGGAATAGGTGGAGCACTTTCTGACCTTATTTCTGGTTTTGCTGCTTATGCAATTCCTACGTTAATAGTAAAAAGCATAAATGCAAGTTGCTTTTATCTTTTAAGAGCAAGAGGAGAAAAAATAGTTTCAAAACGTTCAATAATTGCACTTATTCTCTCATCAATAGTAACGGTGGTCGGCTATCTGATTGTTGATTTGGTATTATACAAGGATATAAGCTTCAAGG
>CALMXN010000320.1 GCA_937871145.1 uncultured Clostridia bacterium | reverse complement strand
AACAATTTGAGGGCGGTTAATATTATGTGGTTAATTATTCAGCGTCATAAAGCTTTGAAAGACGACAGAGGTAATCATATCTCTTTGAAGCATTGTCAACAGCCATGTTGAACAATTTTTCAGCTCTTTCAGGATTTGAACGAGCAAGTGCGTTGTAACGAACTTCTCCCATAATGAAATCCTTGTAGCTTGCTGAAGGAGCCTTACTGTCAAGCTGGAATGGATTCTTTCCTTCTGCAGTAAGTCTTGGGTCAAATCTGTACAAGTGCCAGTATCCAGCTTCAACAGCCTTCTTTTCTTCTGACTGTGCAATGCTCATACCGCCCTTGATACCATGATTGATACATGGAGCATACGCGATAACAAGTGAAGGGCCATTGTAACTTTCAGCCTCAGCAATTGCCTTGATACACTGATTGTAATCAGCGCCCTGAGCAATGTGAGCAACATATACATAACCGTAGCTCATTGCGATACCAGCAAGGTCTTTCTTCTTAACTTCCTTACCAGCAGCAGCAAACTGTGCGATAGCACCTGTTGGTGTTGATTTTGATGACTGTCCGCCTGTATTTGAGTAAACTTCTGTGTCGAATACAAAGATGTTTACGTCTTCGCCTGAAGCGATAACGTGGTCAAGACCAGAGAATCCGATATCGTAAGCCCAACCGTCTCCACCGAAGATCCACATTGACTTCTTGGACAAGAAATCTTTTTCATCAAGGATTGCTTTTCCAGCTTCGCATCCGCACTTTTCAAGAGCAGCAACGAGAACCTTTGTAGCAATTGCATTTTCCTTACCAAGTGTCATTGTTGAGAGGTAATTTTCAATAGCTGTCTTAACTTCAGCGTTGTCTGCGTTCTTCTGAAGCTCAAGAACCTTAGAAACTACTCTCTGACGGAGTGTAGACTGAGCGAGGAACATACCGTAACCATATTCAGCATTATCTTCAAAGAGTGAGTTAGCCCAAGCTGGACCTTTTCCTTCTTTGTTTGTTGTGTATGGAGTTGAAGGTGATGAACCACCCCATATTGATGAGCATCCTGTTGCATTAGCAATGAACATTCTGTCGCCGAAGAGCTGTGTTATAAGCTTAGCGTATGGAGTTTCACCACAACCAGCACAAGCACCCGAGAACTCGAGGAGTGGCTGTTTGAACTGTGAACCCTTAACTGATGTATCTTTGAATTTTTCAAAAACTTCTGGCTTAGTGTCAAGTGACTGACCATAGTAGTAAACTTCCTGCTCAGCAAGCTGAGTTTCAAGTGGAGCGAATGCAAGAGCCTTCTGACCCTTCTTACCAGGACATACGTTGATACATGATCCACAACCTGTGCAGTCAAGTGCTGACATTGTCATTACGAAGTAATAACCAGGCATACCTGTTGCTGGTTTTGCTTTTTCCTTTGCAAGAACTGGAGCATTGTCAAGCTCTTCCTGTGACATAACAACAGGACGGATTACAGCATGAGGACAAACGTATGAACAGAAGTTACACTGGATACAGTTGTCGCTGTTCCAAGCTGGAATATCAACAGCAATACCACGTTTTTCGTATGCAGCAGAACCCTGTGGAACTTCACCGTCTGCGTACTTAACGAACTTGGAAACAGGGAGCTTGTCACCCTCCTGAGCGTTGATAGGATTCTGGATTTCGTTAACATATTCGATAAGAGTCTTATTGTCGCCTGTTACAGATGGAATACCCATGTTTGAATCAACAGCATTAGCCCACTCAGCAGGAACTTTGATTTCTGTGATTCCCATAACACCAGCGTCAATAGCATCGTGGTTCATCTTAACGATAGCGTCACCCTTCTTTGAGTAAGAAGCAGTAGCAGCATCTTTCATATATTTAACAGCATCGTCGATTGGAATAATGTTAGCAAGTTTGAAGAATGCAGCCTGAAGAACTGTATTGATTCTGTTGCCAAGACCAATTTCCTTACCGATCTTGATACCATTGATTGTGTAGAACTTGATGTTGTTCTTTGCAATATATTTCTTAGCTTGTCCAGGGAGTTTTTCTTCAAGCTCTGCCATATCCCACTGACAGTTGAGGAGGAATGTTCCGCCTGGCTTGATATCCTGAACCATGTTGTATTTGTCGATATAAGCTTCGTTATGACAAGCAACAAAGTCAGCCATATTTACAAGGTATGTTGACTTGATAGGTGTTTTACCGAATCTCAAGTGAGAAACTGTTACACCGCCTGATTTCTTTGAGTCATATGCAAAATATGCCTGAGCATACATGTCAGTATGGTCACCGATAATCTTGATTGAGTTCTTGTTTGCACCAACAGTACCGTCAGCACCAAGGCCCCAGAACTTACAAGCTGTTGTGCCTGCAGGAGCTGTGTTTGGATTTTCACCGATTTCAAGTGAGAGGTGTGTAACATCGTCGTTGATACCGATTGTAAATCTCTTCTTTTCTGTATTCTTATAAACAGCAACGACCTGTGCAGGAGTTGTATCCTTTGAGCCAAGACCGTATCTTCCGCTGAAAATAGGTGTTGTGTTGAACTGTGTATCTCTAAGAGCAGCAACAACGTCAAGGTATAAAGGTTCACCAAGTGAGCCTGGTTCTTTTGTTCTGTCAAGAACAGAAATTCTCTTTGTTGTTGCAGGGAATGCAGCAAGGAATTTATCAGCAACGAAAGGTCTGTAAAGACGTACTTTAACAAGTCCGTACTTACCGCCGTTTGCATTCAAGAAATCAATTGTTTCTTCGATTGTGTCACAAACAGAACCCATTGCAACGATTACGTGTTCTGCATCAGCAGCACCGTAGTAGTTGAAGAGCTTGTAGTCTGTGCCGATTTCAGCGTTAACCTTGTTCATGTATTCTTCAACAACAGCTGGGAATGCATCATATTGCATGTTTGATGCTTCTCTTGCCTGGAAGAAGATATCAGGGTTCTGAGCTGATCCCTTTAATACAGGGTGGTCTGGGTTCAATGCTCTGTCACGGAATGCCTTAGCAGCGTCCATATCAAGCATTTTTGCAAGTGTTTCTTTATTCCATGTTTCAATCTTCTGAATTTCGTGAGAAGTTCTGAAACCATCAAAGAAATGAAGAACTGGAACTCTACCCTTGATTGTTGAAAGGTGAGCAACAGCACCTAAATCCATAACTTCCTGTGGGTTTGTTGCACAAAGCATAGCAAAACCAGTCTGACGACATGCGTAAACGTCTGAGTGGTCGCCGAAAATAGAAAGTGCATGTGAAGCAAGTGCACGTGCTGATACGTGAATTACGCAAGGTAGCAATTCACCAGCGATTTTATACATATTAGGAATCATAAGGAGCAAGCCCTGTGATGCTGTATATGTTGTTGTCAAAGCTCCTGCAGACAAAGAACCGTGAACAGTTCCTGAAGCGCCAGCTTCTGACTGCATTTCTGCAACTCGAACTTCCTGTCCGAAAATGTTTGTCTGTCCCTTTGCAGACCACTGGTCTGTAACTTCAGCCATTACTGAAGAAGGGGTGATTGGATAGATTGCAGCAACATCTGTGAACGGATATGATGCCCATGCAGCAGCATTATTACCATCCATGGTTTTCATTTTTCTTGCCATTGATAGTCCTCCTCTAATTTGAATTAATGATATGGTTTTCCCAGTATCTCAACTACTTATTTTAGCACAACACATATTAAAAGTAAATAGATACTTTTGTAAAAAACAACAAGTTTTATGTTGTATAAATTGTTAATTCTTTCTCAATCTTGTTTATTAGACTAAATTTATGATAAAATATCTGTATATAGTGTATGAAATGGAGACGATTTTATGCCAGGTGAAACCTTTAATCTTATATATCAAACAGTTAAACGAATTCCAGCCGGAAATGTGGCAACTTATGGGCAGATTGCACTCTATTCAGGGAATGCAAGATGGTCACAGATTGTTGGCTTTGCACTTCATTCAAACCCTGACCCTAAGACAATTCCATGTCACCGCGTCGTAAACCGCTTCGGTGAAACCGCCGACGCATTCAAGTTCGGTGGTGGTGACAGACAGCGCGAGCTACTTGAAGCTGAGGGCGTAGAATTTCTCCCTGACGGAAGAGTAAATATGGAGAAATGCCTCTGGAACGGGGAATAGTTGACAATATTTACAATTAAAGCTATTATATATAAAATGACGACGTGGTGGTGACATAATGAAAAATAAAAGAAGTCTTATCAGATGCCAGAAGTGTGGGGCATTAACCGATAAAAACAAGGATAATTGTCAGCAATGTGGTGAGTCTGTTGAGAAAAGTCTTAAACTTCTTAAGAACCAACAAATTCAACCAGTTAAGGCTCCTGAAAAATATCTTGTTTTGCCTCCTGATAAATATACTTCGAAATTTAATGTTAGAGAATTTTTCAATTTAATTAATAACGGACAGCAATTTTACGAGGATAAAAATGACATTTATGCTTTGGAGTTTTTATATTCACTTTTTCCTGTATCAATGTTTGCTTTGAAACGTCGGTATTGTGCAATGTTATTTTTTATAGTTTTCTTTTCGCTGGCAATTATACTTGGCAGGATAGAAGATAACTGGTGCTTTTCAATATGCCTGATAATATTAATGTTATGTATGCTATCAGCTTCATACTTAGCAAAAAACAAATTATCGGATAAGCTTATTATGAAGGATGTCACCAAAGATGTGGGGGTTAAATCACTCCTAAATAATCTGTTCGGCGACAACGGACTGACTGATGATTACAAGCCACCTGTTACTTGTCCGTGGGAGGTTAATCTTGAGAAATCTGTTCCTCCTAACTATATTTTAGCCTGCATTACACTTCCTTTTTCCTTGTTTTTGATTTTTTATTTTATAACAACTTTTTTCAAAGCTATTTCGTTTCTTGTTTATCAGACGCCAGATGGTGAGTTAATACTTAGTATTGTGGTTATGTTTATTGGCATTGTAGGAATAAAACTATTTATACTTATAAAAACATTACTCCATTTATTTTCCTGATAAAATCGTCAGTGACATCATAAATAACACCTTTGTGTATTAAGTGTCCCCCTATCTTTATAAATTTTTTTTGCAATAAAAATGCCCCCTCAGAATACTGAGCAGTCCGTTTTTACTGGACTTGTTAAATTCTGAAGGGGTTTGTTTTATTTCTATTTTATAAGTGATTCAAGCTTAATATCTATTAGTCTGACAGCTTCATTATATGTATCGTCACTGCTCACATAATAATGTATCCATGCACCTGTTGAGCAAGGATACCTATCCTCCCAGACTTCCTTTGCATAATCAGACATTCCACCAATAATCTCACTGATTTTAAGAATGTCAGGCGCTGTATACCTCATCATTACATCAAAGCAACCGTCATGAACATTGCAATAAGCTATATACTTCCCATTATGATAAAATCTGAAGCTTGCAGTTCCGATTTTTGCGCCTTTTAAAATTACAGTGTTATCAGAATGGCGGTCAAGAATATGCTTCTCAATTTTCTCATAAAAAACTTGTGCACCTTTTAATTGTGCAAGAGCTGTCTCTCTGTCCATAAAAGTCACTTCCTATGTCTTTGTTGCATCTCTTATTTGTGAACCACTGAACAAATATTTTTATTTGCAAAAACTTTTCTTCATTTCCTTTGCCAGTTCTACATAGCAAAGCTTATTGCCGATATTTATAATATAGTTCAATTTTTCTTCTGCCTCAATGTTTCTTTGGTTATGCATATATATTAACGCCAGAAGATATGACTTTTTTATTAATTCCAGAGTAGAGCAATTATCGTCTGTTTCATTCAAGCATTTCTCAGCTTTATAGTAATCTGATTCTTTTATTCTCATTTTAGCTTTTAGCAAGGCAATAGTATTTAAATTATTATGTATCATTTTCTTATTGATTTTAATAATTGACAACGCCTCATTCAGATACTTTTTTGCTTTCTCAATATCATTGTTTTCGAGTTGTATATCACTCAAAGCAAGATAAAACCTTATTGCCCACTTCGGATACTTGCTCAGGATTTTAATATCTATATTTGATAAATCTTCAGACGCTTTATCATACTCTCCCGCATTGATGTGACATATGATTTTTATCACAAAGCATATCTGTGCATCATTGTTGCTCAGTCTTTTCTTGTAATTCAAAACAAACCTTTTTTTGAGCAATTCAGTCATTTCATCAATTATACTTTGTGGATCACAATCTTCCTCAATCAGTGTCGGCATATACTTGTAACGGTCCCTTATCTTAATTTCATAGACTGCCATTACAAGAATGATTGCCAAAAAGCCAAATGAACCAATAATATAATTCACATTAAAGAATTTCAGTATTACTTCAAGAAATACACAGCATATACCAGCAATAAACCCGGCAAAAAATCTGTGCACATAATTATGTCTTGCCATTTTGTCACTCCTAAATTGTCAATCTTTCAGCTTTTAATGTACGTGATTATTTGAATTCAAAAGTGTTTACTATTGTGCAGACAATGTCATCGTCTGCTCTGATTAATGATTTAAAAAATTTGGTTTCATCCTCTGAGAAGAAGTAAACCATATACATATTCCCCCACCAGCAGACAAACCCTTTTACTTTTCCATTGTCAAAAGCTAGTACCTCTTTTTCCATCACTATTTCTTTATTCTTATCATATAATTCGCGGGCAATCGCATCCTTTTTTCTTGTATCTTCTGAAAGTAATGTATAATGTAGCTGCAAGCCTTCATATCCAGAATCCGGGTCAAGATTATACCTTTTTTTAAGTTCTAATTTTTGCTTTTCACTTAATTCATTTAAAGAATCCGGAGCCTTTTCTGCATTTTCCATAGTAAACATACAGTCCGCCGTTTTATCATAATAAATTTTGCCATTCTCATTTTCTTTCCAGAGTTTTGAGTCTTTTGTAAAATATATCTTGTATCTATCCGTCTCAAAAAGTTTCATGCCCTTTGTGTCTTTTACTTCATATTTAGTGAACTTACCTATGCTCTTATATGTCCTTTCATTTTCTGCTATTTTTACTTCTTTGTTGCACCCGAAAAAAGAAAACATCATTACCCCAAGAACCAAAAAAGCAATCGCCTTTTTACATAAACTTTTCATTCCGTCACTCCTTATATGTCAATAATTAATGTTTATATTATAATCTCTGCATGTCTTGTCACGTGGCAACCGATATTTACAGCAATAGGCAGACCCGCTATGTGTGTCGGGTATTGCTCAATATTTACGCAGAGAGCTGTTACTGTTCCGCCAAAGCCCTGAGGGCCGATACCGAGTCGGTTGATTTTTTCGAGCATTTTCTCTTCCATATCTGCATAAAGCTTTTTAGGGTTCCTTATTGAAACACTTCTGCATAATGCTTTTTTAGCAAGATATGCGCAGTACTCAAAATCTCCGCCAATGCCGACACCGACAACAATAGGCGGACAAGGATTGCTCCCTGCTTTTGATACAGTATCGACAACAAAATCAACAATGTCATCTGTTGTAGCAGAAGGCGTCATCATTTTTAGCGCTGACATATTTTCCGAGCCAAATCCCTTTGGCGCAACCATTATTTTAATTTTATCACCAGCAACAATTCTTGTATGTATTACAGCAGGAGTATTATCACCTGTATTGACTCTTTCAATAGGGTCAGAAACTATTGAACAGCGAAGTCTTCCATCAATGTAACCTTTTGATACACCATTATTGACAGCTTCCTCAAAAAGCCCGTCAGTAATATGAACGTCCTGTCCGATTTCAGCAAATATTACTGCCATTCCAGTATCCTGACATACAGGGATTTTCTCATTCCTTGCGACGTGAATGTTTTCTGTAATATCAGAAAAGACTTCTCTGCCGACAGGGGAGTCTTCCTTTTTTGCACAGCATCCTATACATTCCTCTAAATCCTTCGGGAGATATACATTTGCCTTGATGCAAAGTTCTTTTACTGCTTCTTCAATTTTCATTGCTGGAATTTCTCGCATTTGTCTTCACCTTAGCCTTTTATGAATTCAATTAATGGAATAATATCTTCTTCTTTGAACAAGTCAACCTTTTCTGTCTTCATCTTCAGCATCTTTTCGTCGTCTTCGGTTTTGTTTTCCTTCTTCTCCAACTGGCCGACAATCATACCCATAATTTTCTTTGACATAAAGCCGAGTTCTTCATAATCTATTCCACCCATAAGGTGAAAAACCTTTGCATTATCCTTTAAGTTAAATGATGCAAAATTCATATCGTCAAGCTTTTTATAGTATTCTTCTTCCTTTTGGCTTGTCATGCCAACAGTGAAGATAGCAGTTTTCTTATCAGAGATTTTCTGGTACAGCTTTAAAAAATCGCCCTTTCCACCAAGCATTCCCGCATAGACAGAACTTCCGAGGACAAAGCTGTCATACTTTGAGGTGTCGAGGTTTTTTGCGTCCTTGATTGAAAATAAATCTGCGTTAAGTTCCTTGCTTATTGTTTCAGCAATTTTTTTAGTATATCCGTGTTTTGATCTGTAGATTAATGCTGTCATTGTTAGCACTCCTTTAATTATGTTTTATTTTATGATAATTATATCTGCAGAGAATTCACATAATCTATAACCGGCTGAATGTTCTTCTTTTCGGTAAAATCAATGTTTATACCATATGTCTTCAGGAATAATTCATCCTGCTTTGTTTTGTCCTGCTTTTGCTCAAGCATTGTCTTCTGTTTTGACATCATCATCTTGTGCACAAGTGAAAGCTTTTTATAATCTATCCCACCTCTTAAACAAAAGAACTTCATATTATTCTGCATTGGGATTGAGAAGTTATGTGTAAGCAGTTTTGCCTGTTCTTCCTGCGAAAGATCATCTGACAATCCCACAGCAAAAACGACAAGCTTTTTCTTTAAAAACAATTTAGCGTTATCGCATAAGAGTTTTGCACCATTTATGCCGCTTGCGTATACTCCGCCACCATAAACAATTATATTGTATTTTTCAAGAGTCTGAGGTTTTACTCTTAATTGATCAAATAAATCTGCATTTAATTCCTTTGCTATCCACTCTGCATATTTTTTTGTATGTCCGTATGTTGATTTAAAAATCACTGCTATATTGCTCATTAATATCACCTTTTTTATAAAATTATTTAATAACGATAATACTTTATATGAGCAAAGTCAACATATTAAAAGCATTATTGTATGAGTGCATAAATACATGAGTCAAAGTACATGCCATTTTTGTATACGCTTTTTTCAAGCACACCCTCAAGCTTAAACCCTGCTTTTTCAAGTGCTCCTCTTGAACCCATATTATACGCATAAGGCTCCGCAAAAATTCTTGCTATGTCAAAGATTTTAAAAGCTTCCTGGCAGGTTCTTTTTATAGCCTCAGACATAATGCCCTTGCCCCAGTAATCCTCACCGAGCCAGTAGCCGATTTCTGCTGATTTGCAGTAAACATCATCCTTGACGAAAACCCCTATGCTTCCGATAGCCTTGCCGTTAATTTCTATTGCATAAAAAAGGTTTTTACTCTCATCTGTATTTAAACATATATCAATATATCCCTTTGCATCTTCCAATGTATAAGGATAAGGGAAAGCATTTCTTAAATTTGCTGCTATTTTTTTGTTATTAGCAATTGGCTGAATGCTTTCTGCGTCTGACACTTTCCATTTCCTGAGTATAAAGTCCATTGTCAATCTCCTTGATGTTGCTTAATATTATTAATACTTTACAACTTCACCATTTGTCATTATCATCAAAGGCTCTGCCATAATATTGAACGGATCATCCTTGAACATTATAATGTCAGCATCTTTTCCGACAGCAAGTGAACCGACTCTGTTGTCAATTCCGCAGATCCTTGCTGGATTTATTGTAATTGCCTCAAGTGCCTTGTATTTGTCGAGTCCGTTTTTTACTGCAACAGCCCCGCTCATAAAGAGATACTGAACAGGAATAACAGGGTGGTCGGTACAGAGTGCTATTTCAACACCATTATTTGAAAGAATTCCTGCATTTTTTGTATCAAGCTGCTTCATTTCTGGCTTTGAACGGTCGCAGATAATCGGTCCGACAATAGCACTGACATTTTCTTTTGCAATAATATCAGCAATCTTATAGCCTTCTGTAGCGTGGACAAGAACACAATTAATATCAAATTCCTTACATATTCTTATTGCTGTGCAGATGTCATCCGCTCTATGGCAATGAAAGTGTGCTGAAACTTCCTTTTTTAATAACGGCAACAATGCCTCACATTTAATATCATATTCTGGTGCGTCGTAATCTTCATCGTGCTTTGATTTTTCCAAGTCCGCAAAATATCTTTTTGCCTTGTATAAAGCCTCACGGATAAGTGCTGCTGTTGCCATTCTTGTGACTGGGGTTTCATCCTTATCGTTGTAAACTGTTTTTGGGTTTTCACCGAGAGCAAACTTCATAGCAACATTCTTAATAACCATATCATCAATTCTTCTGCCATAAGTTTTTATAGCAGAAATTTGACCGCAGATAGTGTTTGCACTTCCCGGTGAAGTTAGAACGGTTGTTATCCCTGATGCTAAAGCCTCTTCGAAACATTTGTCAAAAGGATTTATTCCGTCAATAACACGAAGCTGTGGAGTAACAGGGTCAGTTTCCTCATTGCAGTCATCACTTTCAAATCCGATTCCGTCACCGATTATTCCAAGGTGAGTATGTGCATCTATAAAACCAGGGTATATTGAAGCACCGTTTGCGTTAATGTCCTTTTCAGTTGTGTCGTAAGGTGTACCCTCAGCAACCTTTGCAATTTTTCCGTTCTCCACCATTACAAAACCTTTTTCGATAATTGTTTTCTCCATAGTGAAGATTTTTGCGTTATAAATATACATAATACCTCCAAGTTTCTACGTTGTTATTGTTTACCTGTCGAGCCAAAGCCACCTGTGCCTCTTTCGGTTTCGGAAAGCTCATCAACCTCCACAATTTTAGGTGTATATATTGGTGTAATAACCATCTGTGCTATTCGCTCGCCATTATTTATTATATATGGCTGATTGCCTTGATTTATCATAGCAATGATAATTTCGCCACGATAGTCGCTATCGACAACGCCAACACAGTTTGCAAGTGTCAGTCCGAATTTTGTTGCAAGTGAACTTCTTGCATAAATTAAAATTACTGCATTATTCTCATCAAGTGCAGCAGACAAGCCTGTCGGGATTTTTTTGATTTCGCCTGGATTTATCATAACAGGAGAATTAATACACGCTGATAAATCATAACCAGCACTTCCTGTGGTCTGTTGCTTTGGGACAATGGCATTATCATTCAGTTTTTTTATATAAAGCTTCATAGATTCTCCTTAAATTTTAGATACTTTTGAGACGAAAGTTTAACTTAAATCTTTAGAATTAGGCAACCTGATGTTTAGGCTAAATTATAGTTTTATGATAAATTCAATTCAATAATTTCCCAACATTTCCAACAATATGA
>CALMXN010000319.1 GCA_937871145.1 uncultured Clostridia bacterium | reverse complement strand
CACTCCTTTGGATGTATTCATAAACTTTATTTATATAATATATCATTTTTCTATTGTAGTAAAGTTATTTTTGAGTTATAATGTATAAAAAAGAAAATAATACTTGATTTTGCTCGTATTTTATTTTTAGCCAGATTAAAATTTTATTAAGCAGGTGAGTTTATGGCCAGAATTGATGAAAGCATGGAAGCAATGGTGGATATGTATATCTTCGAGACCACCTCGTTGCTTGAACAACTCGATGAAATACTCATGAGAACAGAAAAGGAAAATGTAATGGGTGGAGAGGATATCAATGAGATATTCCGAATAATGCACACCATTAAAGGTTCCTCTGCTATGATGGGTCTGGAAAACATGTCTACACTTGCGCATACTGTTGAAGATATGTTTTTTATCCTCCGTGAGAACAAGGAACTGACTGCGTCTATCTCACATACACATCTTTATGAGCTTGTATTTGCTGCATCTGACCTAATGAAGAATGAAATTGACACCGTCGGTGATGCCAGTATTGAAGCAACAGATTTTTCAGAACAGAAGCAGAAGATCAAGGATTATATAGAAGTCCTCAATAATGGCGGAGCAGAACCAGCAGCAGTAGAGCCTGTAAGTCCTGCACTGGGACAGGCTGTTGATGCTATTGCCAATGTTGTTGAGCCTGTGGCTGAACCTGAAAAGAAACCGGAGGAAGCTCCTGCCGGACTAAGCGATGATTTTGTGACAGTAAGAGTATTTTTCGAAGATGATTGCCAGATGGAAAACCTCCGTGCAATGATTCTTCTCAATACTATCCGTGATGACTGCGAATATATTGAAAGTATCCCTGCTGATGTTGAAACAAATCCTGAAACAGCAAAAGTCATTATTGATGAAGGATTTATTATTAAGTTCAGATCGGCTACCTGCCCTGAGGATATATACACACATATTGAGAATGCACTCAATGTTAAATCTTATGAAGTAATAGAAAATACTGTAGCAGCACCTGCTCCAGTCGCTCAGGAAAAGCCAGCACCTGCACCACAGGTGTCAGTTCAGCAAGCTGCTCCAACGCCTGCTGTGGCAACAGCAACGGCTACAGCTACAGCTCCTGCACCAAAGCCAGTAGTGCCTCAGGCAAGTGCTGAAAGTGCATCACAGGCAGTGTCACAGGCTAAGACACCAGTAAAACAGAGCCTGATTTCTGTAAACCTCAATAAGCTTGATATGCTTCTTGATATGGTCGGAGAAATTGTTATAACAGAAGCTATGGTTACTTCAAGCCCTGACCTTAAAGGAGTAAAGCTTGATAACTTCCACAAGGCGTCAAGACAACTCAGAAAGCTCACAGATGAGCTTCAGGATATTGTAATGTCAATCCGAATGGTTCCGCTGTCTGGTGTATTCAACAAGATGAGCAGAATTGTCCGAGATATGAAGATAAAGCTTAACAAGGACGTTGACCTTGTATTCCAGGGGGAAGAAACTGAAGTTGACAAGAGCGTTATTGATAACCTTAACGATCCGCTTATGCATCTTGTCAGAAATGCAATGGACCACGGTATTGAAACTCCTGAAGAATATGCAGCATCAGGAAAGACAGAAAAGAGCCGTGTAACACTTTCAGCCTTTAACTCATCAGGTGAAGTTGTTATTGTTGTTGCCGATAATGGTAAGGGCATCAACAAGGATAAGGTTCTTGCAAAGGCAAAGGATAACGGACTCCTCACAAAGGACGAAAGTGAATATACAGACAAGGAAATATACAATCTCATTATGGCACCAGGCTTCTCAATGAAGGAACAGGTTACTGAATTCTCAGGAAGAGGCGTAGGTACTGATGTTGTAAAGAAGAATATTGAGAAAATCGGTGGAACAGTATATGTTGACAGTAAGTTCGGTGAAGGAACAAGCTTCATAATCAAAATCCCACTTTCACTTGCTATTGTTGAAGGTATGGAGGTTTCAATCGGTGATTCAATCTTCACAATCCCTACAAGCACAGTAAGGGAATCCTTCAAGATTAAGGACAAACAGCTTATCCACGATACCGATAAGGGCGAAATGATAATGATAAGAGGTACATGTTACCCAATTATAAGACTTCATGAAATATATGACATTAAGCCAAAGAGCGAGGACCTCAAGGACGGTATAGTCATTCTTGTTGAGGCTGACGGAAAGTCCACCTGCCTCTTTGCAGATGAGCTTATCGGTGAGCAGCAGGTTGTTGTAAAACCATTCTCAGCACTGCTTAACAAGTATAATGTCAAGAAGAACGGTATGGCAGGCTGTAGTATCCTCGGTGACGGTAGCATTACAATCATTCTTGATATCAACAACATAATCAACGAATTCTGATAAGGGGGGATATTCTGTGGGTAATGTGAACTTGGAAGAAAAAACTGTAGTTGAATACAACCTGACAAAGCAAGGTGGCGGGATATTGACCTTCTATGTTGAGAATCAGGTTTATGGAATTGAAATTCCTTATGTAACAGATATTATTGAAATTCAGCCAATAACATTTGTTCCAAGAATTCCGTATTATATTGAGGGCGTAATAAATCTTCGTGGTAAGGTTATCCCTGTAATGAACGTACGTTTAAGATTCGGAAAAGAAAAAATACCATATGATGAAAGAACCTGTATTATTGTAATAGAAAATGAAGAAACCTCAGTCGGAGTAATTGTTGACAGAGTATGTGAAGTAGCGGATGTTACACCAGACCAGATAACTCCGCCACCTGACTACAAGTCTGTTAATTCAAACAGATTCATCAAGAATATTGTAAAAATGGGTGATGATGTTAAACTTTTACTTGACTGTCAGAAGCTTATATTTGATTAATAAATACAAAAAGGAAATACAAGATGAAGCTGACTGATGAAGAATTTGCAAGAATAGTAAAATATATCAAAGATACCTATGGAATAAATCTTATTCAGAAAAGGCTGTTGATTGAAGGACGACTTTCTTTTACAGTATCATCAATGGGGTTTTGCAATTTTACAGATTATTTTGATGAAGTGCTTAAGAATACCAACAGCGAAAGATACAATCAGCTTATAAGCAAGCTCACCACAAACCATACTTACTTCATGAGGGAAAACGACCACTTTGATTTTATTATGAATGTTGTTCTTCCTCATATAGAACAGACTGTCAAGGATCATGATGCAAGAATATGGAGCGCAGGTTGTTCATTCGGTAATGAGCCATATAATCTTGCAATGTGTATTGATGAATATTTCGGCGATAGAAGAAAAGACTGGGATCTGAAGGTCCTCGCAACAGATATTTCACCCCGTGCATTACTTACAGCAAAGCAAGGGGTATACAAGGCAAGTGATCTGACTGATATACCTGAGCGCTGGCTTCAAAATTATTTTACAAAAGAAGATGATGAGCGTTATCGTGTCAGCGATAAGATAAGAAGTCAGGTAGTTTTCAAATATCTTAATCTTATGGAGGATTTCAAGCATAAAAAACCTTTTGATCTTATCCTTTGCAGGAATGTAATGATTTACTTTGATGCAAAAACAAGAGATACACTAGTAGAAAAATTTTACGACGTAACAAAGCCTGACGGCTATTTTTTAATAGGGCATGCAGAACATATTTCGAAAGACAGCAAGTATAAAGCTCTAAAACCATCTATATTCATTAAAGAGTAACGATCATAAGGGGTGCTTTATGGGTGAGAAGTATATAAAGACGCTTATTGTGGATGATTCAATCCTGTTCAGAGAAGTTTTATCAAAGCTAGTTGCTGAAGATAAGGCAATCGATGTCATAGCAACAGCAGGTGATCCATATGATGCAAGAGATAAAATAATCCAGCTCAGACCAAATGTAATGACACTTGATATTGAAATGCCAAAAATGGACGGAATAAGGTTTTTAAAGAAGCTTATTCCACAGTATCCTATCCCGGTAGTTGTTGTAACATCACTTCCCATTAACGCTTTTGAAGCACTTGATTCAGGAGCAGTTGACTTTGTAAAAAAGCCGGTTGTAAAAGGCCCTAATGATTTAAAGAATTTTGCACTGGAGCTAAGGGACAAAATAAAAATTGCAAGTACATCAAAGGTAATCGTACCGAAAAAACCCGACATGGCTGCTTTGGCAAAACAATTTGATAAATGCTGCAATTCCTCAACGGAAATTATTGCAATAGGTGCATCAACCGGTGGACCTGAGGCTATAACAAATGTTGTTAAGGATCTGCCATCGGATATTCCACCAATTGTTATCACTCAGCATATGCCAGTGAAGTTTACTGAAATGTTTGCTCAAAGGCTTAATAAAATCTCAAATCTTGAGGTAAGGGAAGCTAAAGACGGTGACAGACTTTATTCAGGTCTTGCACTTGTTGCAGCAGGTGAACATCATTTGCGTGTCCACAAGGACTTTAAAGGCTATTATATAACGTCACAACCTGGTGAAAAAGTCAGCGGGCATTGTCCGTCTGTTGATGTAATGTTCGAGTCTGTTGCAGAATGTGCAAAGGATAAGGCAATCGGAGTAATTCTCACTGGAATGGGTGCCGACGGGGCAAAAGGACTTTATGCAATGAAAAAAGCCGGTGCTTATACAATAGGGCAGGACGCTGAAAGCTGTGTTGTATATGGAATGCCGAAGGTTGCTTTTAATATTGGCGGAGTAATCAAACAATGTCCGCTTGAAGAAATAGATGATGAAATAATCAAAAGCCTGAGAAAAAATAATCAAAAGCAAGGAGAATAACTATGAATGATTATATGGATTTATATAATGACGAGCAGGAGGATGATGTTGATCTTCAACATATGAAATTCCTCACATTTATCCTTGATAACAGGACTTTTGCATTGCCTATAAAGGATGTTATTGAGATTATCGAAGTTCAGGAGGCTATGCCTGTTCCTGAGTTCCCTGACTATGTAAAGGGTATTATCAATACAAAGGGAAGAGTTGTTCCTATTATTGATATGCGTCTTCGCTTTCAGCTTGAAGAAGCCGAATACACCGAAAGAACCTGTATTGTTATCTGTTCAATATGTTCTGTTGAAATCGGATTTGTCGTTGATACAGTAAAAGCTGTAATTTCTCTTGAGGATGATCATCGAAATCGC
>CALMXN010000318.1 GCA_937871145.1 uncultured Clostridia bacterium | reverse complement strand
ATTTTATAGTAAAATATAATATATGATAATAGTGAAAATATGACAATATAGGTGAGCAATGTGAAAAATAAACAGAAAACGGTTCTTATTCCTTCAATGCTGGACTTTCATTTTCCTTTGTTACAATATGCTTTCTGCTCAAAAAAATATAAAGCAGTAATTCTTGACGATACTGAAGATATTGTACAAACAGGACTATTCTATGCTCATAATGATTTATGTTATCCATGTGTTTTAATAATTGGACAGATGATAAATGCCCTGAAAAGTGGAAAGTATGATTTGAAAAACACTATACTTCTCATACCACAGGCAGGTGATGCCTGCAGAGGTTCTAATTACATACATATGATAAGACACGCTCTGAAAAAGGCTGGATACAGTAATATACCTATTATTTCACTCAATTTTAAAGGTCTTGAGGGAGAAAATCAGTTTTCAGTGAATCCACTTATGGTTATGAAGGCAGTTGCTGCTATAATGTACAGCGATATCCTTATGATTTTAAAAAATCAGATTGAACCTTATGAGAAAACTCTTGGTGAAACAAAACAATATATTGATAAATGGTTTTTAACTCTTGAAAATCAGATAAAAAGAGGGAAAAAGCTGTCGTATATTTCCATAAAAAGAAATCTGAAAAGAATAGCAGAAGATTTTAAAAATATTCAACAGATAGAAAAAAGTACAAACAAGATTGGAATAGTTGGGGAACTATACATTAAATATTGCAAGCTTGGCAATTCAAATATTGAAAGCTTTCTTCGAGAGGAAAACTGTGAATATATGGTTAATGGGTTCTCGTGGTATATTCTTTACTATATTGATACTCATCTAACAGAGGAAAACAAAGCAATGGGTTTATTGTTTCGTCTTGCTCTGAAATATTTATCGAGTCTTCAGATAAGTGTTGTGATAAATTTAAGAAAAAACGGTTTCAGGTGTGTTTCTGAATATAAAACCTTTAAAAACAATGCCAAAGGAAAAGTCAGTTTCGGCTTAAAGGTAGCAGACGGATGGCTGATAAGCTGTGAAGTAATTAATTTAATAAAAGAAGGTTATAATAAAATATTATGTATTCAGCCTTTTGGTTGTATGCCTAATCACGTCTGTGGAAAAGGAATGTATGCAAATCTTCAGCGACAGTTCCCAAATGTAAATATAGTCAGTGTAGATTATGATTCAAGTGGCAGTGAAATTAATATTCATAACAGAATTAAAATGCTGATTGATATTTAATTTGTATTTAAATAGCATTGATTTTATAAGGAAATTATGTATAATTATATTATATAAAAATATGACAGGAGTAAGATATGGTATTTTACAGTTGTGATCGTGAAGAGTTACTATCAGGTATAAAAACTGATAAACAAAATGGATTGACCACCGAAGAAGCAAATAAGCGTTTGGCCGAAAATGGTGAAAACAAATTAAAAGCCACTAAGAAGAAAAGTACAGCACAAAGATTTTTTGAGCAGTTTAAGGACGTAATGATTATTATTCTTATATTTGCTGCATTGGTATCCTTTGGTATAGCAATATATGAACAAAATCTTAAGGAATTCTTTGAGCCTTGTCTGATACTTCTTATTGTAATAATGAATGCAATAATGGGTGTTGTTCAGGAAAGCAAAGCTGAAAAAGCACTTGAAGCATTGCAGAGTCTTTCTGCATTAAATGCACGTGTAATCAGAAATGGTAAGGAAGAAAAAATAGACGCCGTCACATTGGTAACAGGCGATATAATTCTCCTTGAAGCAGGTGACTTTGTTCCTGCTGATGCGAGATTGCTCACATCATCTTCACTTAAATCAGAAGAATCTGCCCTGACTGGTGAATCTGTACCGTCAGAGAAAAATGCTAATGCAATAGTTGAAGAAAATGCCCCTATCGGTGACAGAAGCAATATGATATATTCGGGTTGTAGTATAACATACGGAACAGCACGTGCTGTTGTCACAGAAACCGGTATGAATACTGAGATGGGCAAGATAGCTAAAATGCTAGATAACGAAAAGGAATCACAGACTCCTCTTCAGAAAAAGCTTGCCGATCTTGGAAAGTATCTTGGTATAATAGCATTAATAGCATGCGCAATTATTTTTGTAGTCGGTCTGCTCGCTGATATGCCAATTCTTGAAATCTTTATGACTTCGGTTTCTCTTGCTGTATCAGCTATTCCAGAAGGTCTACCTGCTATTGTAACTATTGTTCTTTCAATTGGTGTACAACGACTTGTTAAGCAGAACGCAATAATTAGACGTCTTCCTGCTGTTGAAACACTCGGCAGTGCTTCTGTAATTTGTTCCGACAAGACAGGAACACTCACACAGAACAAAATGACTCTTTTAAAAGCATATAGCGATAAAACAGGTGAAGTTGAAGATATATCATCTGCAAATTCTGATATAATCAAAGATGTTCTTTTATATGGAACATTGTGCTCAAATGGTTCAGTTGTTGTTGAAAACGGGAAAGAAACTCACCTTGGTGACCCAACAGAAACTTCGATTGTATTTGCTGCATATAAGAATGGTATTGTTAAGGATGAGATAAATAATAAGTATACTCGTATTGCTGAACTTCCTTTTGACTCAGATAGAAAACTTATGTCAACAATTAACAGCATTGACGGAAAGAATATTGTCATCGTCAAGGGCGCTATTGATATGCTCCTTACAAGATGCACTAAGGGCAATCTTGAAAAAGCAAAAGATACTGCTGAGAATATGAGTAAGGACGCTCTCAGAGTTATTGCAGTAGCTTTCAGAGAAATTGATACTATACCTGATAATCTCATAAGTGAAGAAATAGAAAACAATCTTGAATTTATGGGGCTTGTGGGAATGATTGACCCACCTCGTGAGGAAGTAAAGGACGCTGTAAAGATCTGTAGACAGGCAGGCATAAAACCTGTTATGATAACAGGAGATCATATTGTTACTGCTTCAGCAATTGCTAAGCAGATTGGCATACTTGAAGAAGGTGATAAGGCAATAACAGGCTCACAGCTTCAGGAGATGTCAGATAATCAGCTTGATGAAGATGTAAGAAATATATCTGTTTATGCAAGAGTATCACCAGAAGATAAAATCCGTATAGTTAAAGCCTGGCAGAAACAGGGTGAGGTTGTATCAATGACTGGTGATGGCGTAAATGATGCCCCTGCACTTAAAGCTGCTGATATTGGCTGTGCTATGGGTATTACGGGAACTGATGTTGCTAAGGGCGCTGCTGATATGACACTTACTGATGATAACTTTGCAACAATAGTTAAAGCTGTTGAAGAGGGAAGAGGAATATTTGATAACATTAAGAAGGTTGTCGGCTTCCTTCTCGGAACAAACGTCGGAGAAATTCTCACTGTATTAAC
Source organism: uncultured Clostridia bacterium (assembly GCA_937871145.1). Lineage (GTDB taxonomy): Bacteria > Bacillota > Clostridia > Oscillospirales > Ruminococcaceae > SZUA-444. The sequence goes on along the minus strand of CALMXN010000318.1, from coordinate 1,719 downwards.
AGCAATGCTTTTGTGGAACAAATCACCATTATTATCAACGCAACTGTTGTGGATAAATCTTGTTACTGACAGTCTTCCAGCTATAGCACTTGGAATGGAAGCTGTTGAAAAAGACGTAATGTTCAGAAAGCCAAAGGCAAAGACAGAAAGTATTTTTGCTCACGGACTTGGCCTTAGAATAATTTTTCAGGGCTTTATGTTCGCAGGATTAACGCTGATAGCATTTTATCTTGGTGATCCATCTCTTGAGGATCCTAAAACAGCAAGAACAATGGCATTTATGGTATTGGCACTTACACAGGTAGTTCACGCTTTCAATATGAGGTCTGAAAAGTCATTATTCAAGATTGGTCCATTCTCAAATAAAAAGCTTAATGGTGCAGCTTTGATATCATTCATTTTGGTTGCATTTGTATCGTTCATTCCACCGGTATCAAAAGTATTCGGTCTTACAATGCTTGAACCATTACAGTATCTTATAGTTTTAGGATTGACCCTTGTTCCTGTTGTTGTACTTGAAATATCAAAAGCTTTCGGTTTGATAAAACATCAGTCAAAATAATAATAAGCGCTGTATCAAATTTTGATACAGCGCTTTTACTTTCAAAAGTATAATATTAAGTAATTGCTTTTTAAATTATTTCAAGATATAATAAAAAGGAACTGTAATAACAGTTCCTTTTTAAAAACATTGGTGCGGCAAATGGGACTTGAACCCATACGTCATAGACACACGCCCCTCAAACGTGCCTGTCTGCCGATTCCAGCACTGCCGCATAACGCTTAATTATTATAACATCCCTATAAGGGCTTGTCAATACTTTTTTTACTAAAGGAGATATTAACTTTTTATGACTAAGAAAGAGAAAGCAAAATTAATAACAGCAAAACTTATAGAAACTTATCCTGAAGCAGTTTGCTCACTGGATTTCACGCACGATTATGAACTTCTTATAGCAGGAAGATTATCTGCTCAATGTACTGATAAAAGAGTAAATATCGTGACGAAAGAGCTTTTTGAGAAATATCCGACACTTGAGGCTTTTGCTAATGCTGATATAAATGACTTGGAAAGAATAATAATGCCTTGTGGCTTGTATAAGACAAAAGCAAAAAGCGTTAAGGAAATGTGCCAACAGCTTATTGTTAATTTTAATTCAAAGCTACCTGATACTATTGAAGAGCTTACTACACTTTCAGGCATAGGAAGGAAAACAGCAAATTTAATTATCGGAGATATATTTCAAAAACCAGCTATTGTGACAGATACACACTGTATAAGAATCTGCAATAGGCTTGGCCTTACAAAGAATTCCGAACCAGTAAAGGTTGAGGCAGATTTAAAAAAAATTATACCACCTGAATCATCATCAAGGTTCTGTCATTGTATAGTTTTTCACGGAAGAGAAATCTGCAAGGCACGTGGAGAAAAATGCGAAGAATGTAGCCTGAAAGAACTTTGTAATCATTTAAAAAAAAGGAGTGCAGATTAGCACTCCTTTTAATATTGTAAAATTAGTCAATATACTTAACGGAAGCAATAATCGAATCTGCCTGAGCTTTAGCGCTTGCGTTGCAAGTAACTGCAAGAACTACAGGGACTGTACCGTTAAGTATGTAGCCTCTTGATATCATATCGCCTTCAGTTTCAATGTAGAATATTGCATCTTTTCCACCAACTTTTACTTTTTCAAATTTAACAGATCGGAAGAGCACACG
>CALMXN010000317.1 GCA_937871145.1 uncultured Clostridia bacterium | reverse complement strand
GAACGTGCTTTGTTAACAAGGCCATCAGTTTCATTCTTGTTAGTACTATATGAATCTTCAGCGTGCTGTTGTTCCTTTTCTGCTTTTTCAACCATGAACTCCAAGCGTTTTGTCTGTGAATGCAAATCATTGATTATTTCATCAATAATTTCCTCTTTATTGTCCTTATCTTTAATTGCATTTCTGATGTTAAGCTTAAGCATTTCCTTTAGGTTTTTTAAATATGCCATAGCAATCACCCTTCATTAAATGAAATTTAATTAAATAATAAATTTCATTATATCATATAATTTATTAAATATAAACATCAAATTATAATATTATTTTATAGTATGAATTTTTTATTTACATATAAATAAAATTCAATCCTTTTTTTGTTAATATACAACAAAAATCAATTGGATTATTGCTAATTTTTTTATAAAATGCTATAATAAATTTTAGTAAATAGAATGGAGAAAGTATCATGGATGAACTAACTACTTTAAATAATAATAAGCTGTTATTAAGTAATAACACCCATTTCTACACTGATTTCGAATCATCTGACAGTAGAGAATATAATTATTATCCATTGTTTGAAATAAAGATTGATTATCAGAATGATTTTTCTATTATTTTCTCAACAAAAGGCATCGAAGAACTTGGTTATAATACTGATATTATTAATTCAGGTGGTATCAAATTCAAGGATCTTATGTCTAATGCTGAATTTGACTACTTTAAAAGTATATTCAACAAGCAGATAGAAGATAACAATTTTGATTTTATCTGCAATATAAAGTTTCTTGATTTCAACATGAAAAGAAGGCATGCTTATGCCCATATGGTTATAACAAATACAGAGAAAAATTCTTATTTGAACTGTATGGTTATTGATATTACAGATCAATACGTTGATAGATCAAAAGAAAAAAGGGCTATATCTATTATAATATCTGATGATATAGCATTGCTTCAGCACAGGATTGACAACGGCTCAGATGAAAACAAACTTAAGCTTGAATTTGCTTCTGATTCATTGATTTATTATGGGTTTGACAACAATATACTTTCAGAAAGCTCGGTTAATTTCTTTGATTTTCTTCATACTGAAGATTATGAAAAATTCTGTACTCTATTTAATAATACAATAGAAAAAAAGAATAATTATTTTGCCGGTACATACAGGATTATTACTCCTGACAGTGAAATAATATGGATTCTCATTCAGACGGTTGTTTACTATAAGGATGATGTTCCTACCCATATTAATTCCATTATTAATGATCTTACAGAGCAGAAAGAATGTATCATCAAACTTCACGAAAATCAGATGACTCTTGAAAGCAATCTCAATCGCACACAGTTTATTTCAGATATTCTGAAGCATCTTCAGAAATCTGATGATTTCAAGACTTCAATTAATACAATCACAAAAAAGCTTGCTATCTTTTTAAATGTTTTGGAAATTAAAATATGTGTCCCTTACAGTACATCACAGAAGTATATTACTTACAGCTATAATAAGTCACACAATATTCAGCAGAAAATCGTCAACATTAAATTATTTGAAGATAAATACCCTAATATAATGAAAAGGCTCAACAGCTTCGGTATGGCATATCGGGATAAGCTTGGTTCATCAAAAAACTGTTATAATGAGTTTTTATCTGCCGGAGACTATTCCTATCTTATTTATAATATTAAATTCACAGATTCATCTGACGGATTTATAGTTCTTATTGACAAAGATAATTCGAGAACCTGGGATAACGAAACCATATCCGTTGTAAGTGATATTACACAGATTATCAGCAGTATGTTCCAGCGATATCTCACACAGCTTGAGCTTATGACAACACTTAATACATTCAAGACAGTTTTGAATAATATTGGCTCGTATGTTTGTGTTTCAACACTTGAAGGTCAGGATATTATCTTCACTAATCAGAAATTCAGCGACAATTTTGGTGCTGACAGTACCGGAAAGCATTTATGGGAATGCCTTGGAATAAATTCTGAAGATTACGAAAGCATTACAAACAACAATAGTAAAATCAACAGCAAGCGTGCACGCTACTATGAGATATACAGCCCTTTGACAAAGCAATGGATTGATATAACACAGATGAATATAATCTGGGTAGACGGCAGTATTGTCAGCCTTTCAACATTAAACAATATTACTCAGAAGATTGAATATGAAAAACTCATTGAAATGCAGGCAATGAATGATCATCTTACTGGGCTTCCTAACAGAAGACGTCTCGAAAAAGACTTTCAGGACCTTGTTGATCAGTCTCTGAGGGACAATTCTTTCGGTTACATACTTTTCCTTGATCTTGATAACTTCAAGAATGTTAATGACGGACTTGGCCATCAGTATGGAGATACACTTCTTCAGAATATATCTGAATTCTTAAAGACACTCCCATATACAGGTCATTATACATATCGTTTTGGTGGCGATGAATTCATTCTTCTGGTTGAAAATAATTACTGTGACCAGATTAATGATATTGTCAATACCCTTCTTGAACGTTTCAGGGAAAAATGGGATCTTATAAACACTACATATTACTGCACAATGAGTATGGGTGTTGCAAAATATCCTTATGATGGTATCACTCTTTTTGAAATTCTTAAAAAAGTTGATATGGCAATGTATAAGGCAAAAAATCAGGGTAAAAACCGTGCAATGTTCTATAAGAATAAAATCGGTTTTGATTCTATCAGAAACATTGAGCTTGAGCGCTACCTAAGAGAAAGCGTTTCAAACTCCTGTAATGGCTTCAGCGTTTATTATCAACCTATCATCAATGCTGAAACCAAAGCGATTGAAGGTGCTGAAGCACTGCTTAGATGGTCTTGCGATAACCTTGGCAATATATCACCTGTTGAGTTTATACCTGTTGCCGAAAATCTTGGTTTTATCATTGAGCTTGGTGAATTTGTATTCAGGACAGCCTGCCTCCAGTGCAAGAAAATGATTTCACTTGGTATGAAGGATTTTAAGATAAGCATAAACCTTTCTGTATATCAGATTTATGAAGCTAATTTCCTTGATAAAGTTAAGGAAATAATTATGGAAACTCAGGTCCCTTACCATAATATTACCTTTGAAGTAACCGAATCACTTGCTATCAATGACTTCAAGTCGACAAGAGAAATTCTAAAGAAATTATCTGAACTTGGAATTTCAATTTCACTTGATGACTTTGGAACAGGTTATTCCTCACTCAATAACATTAAGGAAATGCCACTAAACACTATCAAGATAGATAAATCCTTTATTGATGACCTCATCAATGACTCCTGCACTGAAGTTTTTGTAAAAACAATTATTTCACTCGCACACGCTCTTGATATGAAGGTATGTGCTGAAGGTGTTGAACAGGAAATTCAGTATAACCGTCTTGTTGATCTTAATACCGACCTGATTCAAGGCTACTTGTTCGGTAGACCTGTTCCCGCAGGAATTTGAGAAGAAATATATACCATTATATAATTAATTGTAATAACGCTTCTGATTATTTGGAAGCGTTATTTTTTATATTATTATTCGATTGGATACGATGATTTTTTCTTGACAAACACTTAAAATAATTATATAATGAAATACTGCCAGAAAAGTGAGGTGACCGAAGTGGACAAGGTAAGTACAAAAACAATTGCTGAAAATAGAAAAGCTTGGCATGATTATTTTATTGTTGAATCTCTTGAAGCAGGAATTGAACTTGTCGGCACAGAGGTCAAGTCAATAAGACAAGGCGGTATCAATTTAAAGGACAGCTGGTGTTCTATTGACGACGGAGAAATGTTTGTTAAAGGTATGCATATCTCGCCATATGAGCAAGGCAATCTTTTTAACCGTGACCCGTACAGAGTAAGAAAGCTTCTTATCCATAAAAAAGAAATACTCAGACTTTTCGGTAAGGTCAAGCAGGAAGGTTTAACCCTGATCCCTATATCACTTTATTTTAAAGGCTCAAGAGTAAAGCTCCAGCTTGGTTTATGCAAAGGTAAAAAGCTCCACGACAAGCGTGACGACATGGCAGAACGTGATTCAAAGCGAGAAATTGACAGGGCCTTAAAGGAAAGAAATCAATAAAATAAATTTCCCTATTAATAAGCTTGACGATATATCATATATTAATATTTTTTCTTTAATTAACCTAATTACACCACTATAAGCATATCGTAACCTTTCAGAATAAGTGAGGTAATACTTTATGGCAAGAGGTTTTATTGACAGAATTATTCTTGTTATCAAAACTATAAATTTAAATTTGCTTTAATTTACACACCTACACGACGCTCTTCCGATCTAAGCATACTGGGTGTTGAGAGAATTATTTAAAAATCAAAAAGACCTGATAGTTGATGGAGAAGATTTCTCTTTTATCGCAAATTTCTTTGGTGGTATATTTAATTTAATCATTATGCTAATTCAGATTGTTATTATTATTGCTTTCTATATTATTATAACTGTGATATTCAATATCTTTTTCACAAGATATTCACTAAATAACAACCGCATTGCCAATACTAAAGAATATCTGAACACTTTAAAGATTACCATGATTATTGAGAGCTTATTTTCTCTGATAATATACTTTTTTGCATTTGGATTACTTCTTGGATTAATTTTATTTATTTTCACTATCTTATATCTTCCGCTTTATACTTATCTGTACCATTATTTAAAAGTTAATAAATACAAAAATAATATGGGGGCGTAAAGGTTTCGACGGGAATTTTGAAGTGTGATAAGCGAGTAGAGGTCGTGCCATCTCTTTAAACGGCACAACGTTTTTAAATTAAACGACAAAAATAATTTTGAATTAGCAGCAGCTTAGTCTGCAGCTCGTCTGCCTGAAGAGTCCCACGGCTTTGGAACAGGCGTCGATTAGTGGGGAACGTCAATTGGCAAAGCCTGTAGCTTTTTGATGTATCACAGGCTACTGAGCTTCTTAGCTTGTTTGTCGGCGAAGAAGTAAGGGAATTTTAAATGATAAACTACACTCGTAGAAAGTTGCATGAATAGGTTTTCGGACAGGGGTTCAACTCCCCTCGCCTCCACCAAACATTGACCGAAGCATTGATACAATGCTTCGGTCAA
>CALMXN010000316.1 GCA_937871145.1 uncultured Clostridia bacterium | reverse complement strand
TCCACCAGATGGGAATGATGAAGCGTCAGGCTCACCTTTTGTAAGCTCCTTGCCGGAAAACTCCATTATTATTTTTCCATCACTTGAAGGATTGATAAAAGAGTCGTGCTTTTCTGCAGTGATACCTGTCATAGGCTGGAACCAGTGAGTATAGTGAGTTGCGCCCTTTTCAATTGCCCAGTCCTTCATTGCATTAGCAACAACTGCTGCAATATTAGGCTCAAGCTCCTGGCCGAATTCCCTTGTCTTCTTCATTGATTCGTAAACCTGCTTTGGAAGACGATCTCTCATTACAGCGTCATTGAAAACATTACAGCCGAAAAAAGATGTTACTGTCTCATTTTTGTTTATTATTTCTGGCATAAATTTACCCCCATAAATTTGCTTAAAATTTTTGTTTATTTAAAACAATAACGCCTCGACAAAATTATCAAAGCGTTCTTGCATTTTAACTATGGCAATAATCTGTTTATATCTCTTGGGAACATACTTGTCATACGGATATTGGACATATTCAGAACCTTCATAAGAAGTCTTTCAAGTCCGATACCTAGTCCACCATGTGGTGGAAGACCGTATTTGTGTACCTCAAGATAGCTTTCAAAGTCCTTAGGATCAAGTCCCTGAGCCTTCATCTTTTCAAGCTGCTCATCATAATCGTGAATTCTCTGACCACCTGAAGTGATTTCAAGTCCTCTGAACAAGAGGTCAAACTTATATGCAACTCTTGGATCTTCCTTTGAGTTCATAGCATAGAATGGTGGCTTTGAGCTTGGGAAGTGAGTTACAAATATAAAGTCAGAATCATACTTTTCCTTCGCATATTCACAAAGCTTAACTTCGTCCTCTGGCTCAAGGTCGAATTTATTTGCACCATTACCCTCACCTCTCAATAAATCAAGAGCGTCAAGGAATGTTATAGATGGAATTTCCTTAATAACAGGAACATCAGCATCCAAAAGTTCAATTTCAGGCTGGTATCTTTCACGGATGAAATCCATAATAGATTTGAGCATTGCTGTTTCCATATTCATTACATCATACATACTATCTATATAGCCCATTTCAAAATCAAGACCAATATACTCATTAATATGACGTGAAGTTGCGTGCTTTTCTGCACGATAAACAGGCGCAATTTCATAAACTCTGTCGAAGAAAGCGACAGCAGTCTGCTTATAGAACTGTGGCGACTGATTAAGGAATGCAGGCTTCTGGAAGTAATCAATGTGGAATATGTTTGCTCCACCTTCTGCTCCCTGTGCAACTATCTTTGGTGTGTGAATTTCAGTAAAGCCGTTATCCTGCATAAATCTGTGCATACCGTGAACCAAGCCTTCCTGAAGCTTGAAGATTGCACGTTCATATGGACTTCTCAATGCAACGGAACGATTATCAAGATTTACATCAAGTGAGCAGTTAAGCTTACCCTGTGAAATCTTAAGTGGATATTCCTGTGCAGGAGTAGAAATTAGCTTTATTGAAGAAAGGACAATTTCAATGCCATTTGAGTCCTTAAGGTTTTCTTTGACGCTTCCCTTAACTTTCACAAAGAAACCTTCTTTGAGTCCCTCAATACTGTCATTACAGTTATCAGCACTGTAAACAGTCTGGATAACGTTTCTCGCTGTTCTTAAAACAATGAATGAAATACTACCCATGTTCTTGACTCTGTGAACACAAGCTGAAAATTCAATTTCCTTATCGATATTTGCTTTTGCTTTAGCAAGATTAAATTCATTGATAAGACCATTTCCGCCGACCATTAAGAACTCGCCGTTCTTTGATGGCTTATAGGAATTTTCATTAATATTCTTTGTGAGCTTTGAAGTGTCAGTTTCTGTTAATTCAGCAACTTCTTCTGATGTGTTGCCTTTATCAGACTTTGCACTCAATGAAGCAAGCTTGCTTTCTAATGTTTCTTTAATAATCTTTGGAGTAGCAACGCCCTTGAGCTCTTTTGTACATTGACCGATAAGGAAGCCGATTACTTTTGTTTCTCCGCCGATATACTGTTCAACAGTAGCCTTGTTCTTTGTTAGAACTGCATCGATTGTCATATCAACCTTTGCAGTATCAATTTCAATAATGAATCCGTTTTCTTTAGCAAGCTCCATTGGCTTCTTTGAAGTTTCAATCATCTGACGGAGAATTGTCTTAGCGTCATTTTTTGAAACCTTTTCAGTATCAGCCATTTCAACAAGCTGTGCAAAGTCCTTTGCTGAGAAAGGAAGACTTTCCATTGAAACTTCGCCGAGGTTAATTCTTCTCAAAAGCTCTGTAAGAACGAAAGAGCATATGCTCTTAGGGTTGTTGTAGGTAGTAACAGCCTCGTCATAGAAGTCAGAAACAAGCTTTGACTGGATAATGATTTTTGAGTCAACTTCACTTAATCCAAACGTATTAATATATCTGTTTAGTCTTATATCAGGCATTTCAGGGAGCTTGTTCTTGATTTCATCAAGCATTTCATCAGTGAAGTTTACCTGCATAATATCAGGCTCTGGGAAGTATCTGTAATCGTGTGCGTTTTCTTTTGTACGCATTGATTTTGTTTCACCACGGTTATCGTTGAAACGACGTGTTTCCTGAATAACCTTCTTGCCCATATCAAGAAGCTTTGCCTGTCTGTACTCTTCATACTCGATAGCACGGACAATTGACTTAAGTGAGTTAAGGTTCTTAATTTCGGCTCTTGTACCGAATTCCTTGTCGCCCGGCTTCATAAGAGAAATATTTACATCGCAACGGATTGAACCCTCTTCAAGCTTACAGTCGCTGACACCAGCGTACTGAAGAAGAAGGATAATCTGTTCAACATATGTTTTTGCTTCTTCTGCGCTGCGGAGGTCAGGCTCGGAAACAATTTCAATCAGTGGAATACCACATCTGTTGTAGTCAGGGAGAGATACACCATTGAAGTCATCGTGGACTAACTTTCCAGCGTCTTCTTCAAGGTGAATCTGATGAATTCTGATGTTCTTTTCTTCGCCGTTTACCTTAACAGGGACATTACCTTTGACACAAAGCGGGTAGTAAAGCTGTGAAATCTGATATGCCTTAGGCAAGTCAGGATAGAAGTAATTCTTTCTGTCCCACATTGAGAATTTATTGATATTACAGCCGAGTGCAAGACCGGCTTTTACTGCATATTCCACTGCTGTCTGATTAATTACAGGAAGTGTTCCAGGCATACCTGTACATACTGGGCAGACACGGGTATTCTGCTCTCCACCAAATTCAGCGGAACAGGTGCAGAAGATTTTTGAATGTGTTGCAAGTTCACAGTGTATTTCAAGACCGATTACGGTGATATAGTTACTCATTTAGCATGTCCTCCCTTATATTCTTGGAGCGACAGGCGAGAAGCCTTGCTCGAATGCATCAGCGACCTGAATCAATGTAGCCTCATCATACGGCTTTCCTATCAATGACATACCAACAGGCATTGAATTCTTATCGTAGCCACAGGTTGTTGAAATAGCAGGAAGAGATGCTATATTAACAGTAACAGTACAGATATCTGCCTGATACATTTTTACAGGATCACTGATATTGTCATTTATTCCGAATGCTGTTGTTGGTGTTGTTGGTGTAAGAATTACATCACATTTTGTGAAAATTTCTTTATACTCCTGTCTTATCTTCTGACGGAGTGCAAGTGCCTTTGCATAATAAGCATCATAGAATCCGCTTGAAAGTGCATAGTTACCAAGAAGAATTCTTCTCTTTACCTCGTCGCCGAAGCCTTCAGAACGTGATTTCTTGATAAGTTCATCATAGCTTACAGCATTTTCAGCACGGTGACCATACTTGATACCGTCATAACGTGAAAGGTTTGAGCAGGCTTCTGCTGAAGAAATAAGGTAATATGCAGGGATTGCATATTTAAGTGAAGGCATTGAACAATCAATAAACTCAGCACCCATTGCCTTATAGCTTTCTGCTGCTGACATAACCTGTTTCCTTATTTCATCGTCAATTCCCTCGCCGTAGAATTCAGCAGGAATCGCAATTTTCATTCCTTTTAAAGACTGACCGATTTTTGCTGTGAAATCAGGAACAGATTCTCTTGAAGATGTTCCATCGTGTGGGTCATATGAACAGATTGAATTGAGGATAAGTCCGCAGTCGTGAGCATCTTTAGCGATTGGACCAATCTGGTCAAGTGATGAAGCAAAAGCAACAAGTCCGTATCTTGAAACACGTCCGTATGTTGGCTTTATACCTGTTACACCACAAAATGCTGCTGGCTGACGGATTGATCCGCCTGTATCTGAACCAAGTGCTGCTGCTGAAAGTGAAGCCGCAACTGATGCTGCACTTCCTCCTGAAGAGCCACCCGGTACCTTTGTCTTATCATAAGGGTTTTTAGTTTTTGCAAATGCTGAAGTCTGTGTTGAACCACCCATTGCAAATTCATCCATTGAAACCTTACCGAGCATAACAATATTCTGCTTATTGAGATTTTCCATAGCAGTTGCATTATATGGTGGAATGAAATTTTCGAGGATTTTTGAAGAGCAGGTTGTCTTTACGCCTTCTGTACAAATATTATCCTTTATTGCAATTGGGATACCTGTAAGGTCACTTGCTTTGCCAGAATCAATAATTTCCTGTGCTTTTTCTGCATCCTTTAGTGCTTTTTCTTCACTAACAGTAATATAAACCTCAAGGTCTTTATTGTATTTATTTATTCTTGTGAGATATTCTTTTGTAAGTTCTGTTGCGGAAATCTTCTTATCATCAAGGAGCTTTCGCATATCTCTGATTTTCAGTGTTGAAACGTCCATACTTAAACTCCTTTATTCTACTACTTTTGGAACAACGAAATAATTATTAGTACTTGTTGCATTCTGCAGAATTTTTTCTGTTGGCATTGATGGCAGCGATATATCTTTTCTCAAATCATTGAGGTAAATATTATTATTATCTAATTTTGCATCGTATTTTACATCAATTTCCTTAATAGTATCCATAAGATTTATTATATCTGTCATTTCATTTGCAACCTTATCAAGCTCTTTATCGGAAAATTCAAGCTTTCCAAGCTCTGAAAGATAGCTGACCATATTAAGATCCATAATTATTACCACGCTTTTCTCCAGATTTTTTAGCATATTACAAAAATGCAATAATATCACTAATACTAAAATAAAATTATACAACATTTTAACACTCTATGCAAGTAAGATCGGAAGAGCGTCGTGTAGGGAAAGAG
>CALMXN010000315.1 GCA_937871145.1 uncultured Clostridia bacterium | reverse complement strand
TAATACCATGAACCCACTTTGTAACAATTTTCCAGTTTTCCAAAGTTTTATAAGACCAACAAGTATCCTTAGTTTCAACGCCAGTAAATTTACCCTGTGTAATCTTAAAACTCTTTGTTGGCTCACCGTCGCCGATAACAATGATATACTTATTTGTTGCTGTGCTGTTATTCAACATATCTTTAGCTTGTTTAATACCAGCCTGGATATTAGTAGCTTTGAATATCATATCCTGCCATTCAAATTCTTTATTCAACACTGAAGTTACTTGAGAGTAATTACTTGTAAGTCCCAATAATTTTTCAGCCTTGTTGTTGTATCCTACAATACCAACTCTTACTGCACCGTTAGTGTTAGTATTTTTTGATATAGCATCAGTAAAGCTTTTTATTGCATTTTTTGCATTTATGATATCATTACCCATCATACTGCCAGATACATCAATAGCAAAAACTACATCAGTTTTTGCTGTTACTATCTGATTCTTTGCGTTAACCTTAACGCTGAGCCCGCCAACCCTGACAAGGGCTTTCAGCCACTTTGCAGACTTTTCAACAGTAACCGGTGCTGTATCCGCAGATACTAATGATGTTGGCATAAGAGCAACTGCCAATGCAAACACAGTTACTAATGAAACAATCTTCTTTGAAAGATTTTTCTTCATAATTTTCCTCCTAAAAATAATAATTTATTTTATTGCAAGAACTTACATAACTTTTCTGGTTTGATAAAGACGCAAGGTAAGTTTTGTGTGATAGTAAATCAATTATGTTCTTCGCAAAATAAAATCGGATTAAACTGAATGTTTAACTTTTTTGTCGCAGTTTGCAACATTATCAATTAGCTTTATTAACTCCAATACACTTCTGAAGCAGAGTTCCTGTTCAGCTTCAAGCCATCTGATTATTCCCTGCCAGCTGTTACGCTGAGTAAATAATACCGAAATTTTAAACGTAGCTACGTGACCACGACTTTCTTTATAGTCGAAATCATAAGGGTAGGTATTTTCATCCCACAAGTGAGCAGCGTCAATATCTTCAATAAATCTTCTATCTGAAACAGCTGATTGAGGATCAACAATTTCCATCATAAGATTCAACAAAGATGAAAGACTGAAAAAATCATGCCCAGTATCATCATTCCTGATAATTTTCCCTACCGGATTGTTATCTCTATAATAATCAATGATGATGTAGCATGATTTGGAACTATTAATTTCAAGTCCATATTTTTTATCCATAATATCACCTTAAAATTTCTAAACTTATTAGCTTATAATTCATTATATACATCTGACATTACATTTGAATTACACGATATTCTTTTTTCAAGAAATATTTTTACCATATTTTTCTATTTTAATCAATTGAGCAGGAATATATTGTAATAGTAATAAAGACACCCTCTACTTTAATATATATTTTCTGACAGGGGTGATATTTTTGAGAGAGCAGACATATTCATTTTCTTTACCAGAATTAACAGATGACCAGAAGGCACACTTCATTTTTTCTATTAAAAGAGGTATATATCTTGAAATGCACTATCTTGGATTAATCAATGATGAACAGCTTGCATATTTATTCACATTGATTAATGATTTTACAGTGTGATGAATTATGAGCAAAACAAGAGTTGCCGTTTATTGCAGGGTTTCGACTGATTATGATGACCAGATTAACTCATTAAGAAGTCAGATGACTTATTTTAAGGAATACATCCAGAAAAACCCGAAGTGGGAGCTTGTTGAAGTTTTTGCTGATGAGGGGCTGTCAGGAACTTCGACAAAAAAGCGAAAGGAATTCCTTAGAATGATTTCAATGGCGAAGGATAAAAAAATTGATCTGATTATTACTAAAGAAGTTTCAAGATTTGCAAGGAACACTGTTGATTCGCTGATCTTTACCAGAGAGCTAAAGTCACTCGGTGTTGGTGTGCTTTTTATAAATGATAATATCAACACACTTGACAACGACGGTGAGCTTCGCCTCACTATAATGTCGAGTATTGCACAGGAGGAAAGCAGAAAAACCTCTGAGCGTGTCAAATGGGGACAGAAAAGACGAATGGAGCAAGGAGTTGTTTTCGGGAACGGCTTATATGGATATACACTTAAAGATGGTAAACTTAATATAAACGAAAAGGAAGCGGAGATAGTCAGAATGATTTTCTCTGCTTTTATTTTTGAGAAAAAAGGCGGATACACTATTACACGTGAGTTGAATCAGTCAGGAGTGAAGCCGAAATATGCTGACGAATGGAGCAGTAACGCTATTTTAAAAATAATTAGAAACGAAAAATACTGTGGTGACCTTTTACAGAAAAAAACCTGCACACCTGATTTTTTAAGTCACAAGAGAATAAATAATAATGAAAATGAAGAGAAGCTTCTTATTAAAAATCATCACGAACCGATTGTTTCACGAGAGGTTTTTGAAATGGCACAGGTCGAGCTGAACAAAAGATCAGAGAAAAAAACTGACAGCTCACGACATTCGGTAAGGTACTGGTGCAGTGGAAAGGTCTTTTGTGGCGAATGTGGAAGCAGATATGTAAGTTCTTCAAGTAAATCAAAAAAAGGATATGTATATAAGGGTTGGCGGTGCTTTAATGCTAAAAACAATGGTGCAGAAGCGGGCTGCAGCAATAAATCAATAAGTGACAGAAATCTTTTAAAAAATGTGTGGCTGGTTTTTTCTTATTATATAAAAAATATCGATTTTCTGCCCGAAATAAAAAAAGATGTTGACCTCATAAATTTCAGCACCAATAAAAAAGATATTGATAATGCAGAAAAAAAGCTTAGAAAACTTCAGAAAAAATGCGAGTCAGCACTTGAAAACTATATGGATGAAGTAATATCAAAGGATGATTATTTATTCCTGAAAGATAAATATGAAAAGGAAATAGACATAATCAAAAAAAATCTGACATCAGAACAGGATAATCCAACAAATAAAAATGATGTGAAGGAACAAATTGATAATTTTATTTTAGCGATAAAGGAAAAAATCAACAATAATATTCCTGATGAATATTTATTAGGTAATTTTATAGAAAACATGGTCGTTTTTAAAAATAAACAGATCGGAAGAGCGTCG
>CALMXN010000314.1 GCA_937871145.1 uncultured Clostridia bacterium | reverse complement strand
TGGCGGCGGAAATCCCATACTGATAATTATTCTTGTTCTTGCGGCAGGCGGTGGCGGAGCGTTCTATTATTTTAAGGTTGTGAAGCCGAAAAAGGGTGCAAAAGCTCCGAAACAGGCTGATTACGGCGATGAGGACGAGGATTATGAGGAAGATACTGTGAATGAGGATGCTTCTGACGAGGACGAAGAGGAATAACGGAGCAAGCCCGATTTTTCGGGCTTGTGGTACATAATGGTTGAATTTTGGCGGTAGGTGTGGTATAATTAATATAAAAATAATAAATGGAGTATGTTTATGATACAAATGTTAGTTTCTATTTGTGCAGCAACTTTAGCATTTATAGTTAGCCAGATTTTCAACAAATTCTTTTTTAATATCAACTCAAATACAATATATGCAAAAAAAACAAATATGCGCAACAAAGTGTACCTTTTATTTTATTTATTTATATTTATAATTTCAATTTTGGTTTCAAGATATATAAATGAAATCAACATACTTTTATATGCATTTTCTATCAAAGCTTTGTACAATTCTTTAGCAATGATTTTAAGGAACGTATACAGTATTCTGCCTGAGAAAGTTAAAGATAAGAATAAAGATTTTGCATATATGGATAGTATAATGATGGTTAATTTAATTGCTGTAGTAATAATTGCTACTGTATATGGTTTTTTTGATTACCTTGGATGGTTTTCACCTTATTCAGGACGCATTGGAAATATGATTTTTTTAATAGCTTTACTATCATTAATATTTGATTCATTTAATTTATACTGTGAATATGAAAGAAAAAATGTAGGCAGTCTAATTTGTAAGATAGAAGAAAAAAAGTGGAACTTAATTGATAAAATATATTTGTATTTTTACTTGATAAAGACGTTTTTGAAGAATAGGTGTATTTTATTGCTTTTCTTTGTATATATACTTATGTACATAGCATTATTTTTAAAAAATAGCAATAGAATATGATTTCTTATTATATTGTTATTAAAAAAGCTCTTATACAAGAGCTTCTAACCGAGAAGCTCTTTTCTTATACCCAAAATCAAAGGAGGAATTCTATTGCAGTTAGTAATTGCAGAAAAGCCAAGTGTCGGAATGGCACTGGCAAAGGCTCTTGGAGTGACTAGCAAAAAAGACGGCTACATGGAGGGCAACGGATATATCGTGTCATGGTGCGTGGGACATCTTGTTTCGCTTGCCGATGCCGATATATACCACGAAAAATTCAAGAAGTGGAATATTTCAGACCTGCCGATTACGCCGAGTAACTGGCAGTTTGTTGTTTCTGCGGATAAGTCAAAACAATTTAGTGTGCTTAAAAAGCTCATGAATGACAGCCGTGTTACCGAGATTGTCAATGCCTGTGATGCAGGACGTGAGGGAGAGCTAATCTTCCGTCTTGTTTATGAAAAGGCAGGCTGTGAAAAGGACGGAAGCCGTCTGCTACCAATTAAGCGTCTTTGGATTTCATCAATGGAGGAAAGTGCAATCCTTGATGGCTTCAAAAATCTTCGTGACGGTGCGGAATACGAAAAGCTATATCAGTCCGCTTTATGTCGTGCAAAGGCGGACTGGCTTGTGGGAATCAACGCAACAAGGCTCTTTTCAAAGCTTTACAACAAAAAGCTGAATGTCGGCAGGGTTATGACACCTACCCTTGCAATGCTCTGCGAGCGTGACAGTTCAATCAGCTCTTTTGTGAAAGAGAAATATTTCAACGTTCATCTGAAAAATGATGGCTGCGATGCAGTTCTTGAAAAGGTTAAGGAGCAGTCGGAGGCTGATAAAATCAAGTCGAAATGTGATGGGATTCAGGCGGTTGTGAAGTCTGTTAAGAGTGAGCAGAAAACAGTAAATCCACCGAAACTTTATGACCTCACTACCCTGCAACGTGAAGCGAACCGT
>CALMXN010000313.1 GCA_937871145.1 uncultured Clostridia bacterium | reverse complement strand
TAATATTGTTTTAAACCTTATTCTTATTCCGATAGTGGGAATAAACGGTGCCTCTATTGCAACCTTTGCAAGCTACTCCCTTGTGTTTATGCTCAGAATAATTGATATAAAGAGATTTATTCATATTAAGGTTGACTTTTTAACGATGATTCTGAATATGATGCTACTCGGAACAATGACGGCTGCAATTCTTTTAATGGGTAAATTTATGATTGTTCCATTGCTATTATGCTTTGCTACTATTGTAATAATCAACTTTTCGGTAATACTAAAAAGCGTAAAGGCTGTTATGCCTGAAAAGATAAAAAGAAGAATACCTTTTTTAAAATAATATGAAAGGACGTTATTGATATGCCAACACCACATATTTGCGCACAAAAGGGCGAAATTGCAAAAACAGTTCTCATGCCGGGCGATCCGCTCCGTGCAAAATACATTGCGGAGAATTTTTTGGATAACGTAAAATGCTATAACACAGTAAGAAATATGTTCGGTTACACAGGAACATATAAGGGTAAGGAAATTTCAGTTCAGGGTAGCGGAATGGGTATTCCGTCAATCGGAATTTATTCTTATGAACTGTTCAGTGAATATGAGGTCGATAATATCATTAGAATAGGTTCAGCCGGTGCTATTGCTGATAAAGTCAATTTAAGAGATATTGTCATTGGCATTGGAGCCTGCACAAATTCAAATTATGCAGAGCAATATAACCTCCCTGGGACATATTGTTCTATTGCTTCATATGAGCTTATTGAAAAGGCTGTTGTACAGGCAAAGGCAATCGGAGCAAATTATTGGGTGGGAAATATTCTTTCAAGTGATACATTCTATGACGATGATGTTGATGTATTGAAAAAATGGGCTAAAATGGGCGTGCTTGCTGTTGAAATGGAAGCTGCCGGCCTTTATATGAATGCAGCAAGACTCGGCAAAAAGGCACTTGCAATTGCAACGATTTCCGATTGTCCACTAAGAGGCGAGTCAACAACCTCGCAGGAAAGGGAGCAAACCTTCACACAAATGATGGAGATTGCCCTTAATATTTAAAAAAGCATTGACATTCCTGATTTTCTTGAATATAATGAAGAAACATCAGAAAGGTCAGCTATAATATGGGTACATTATTATACCTCGTATTGGTTGCAGTGTGCACTTATTTAGTGTATAATATTGTGAAAGAGTACAATCTGCATATTTGTCAATCAAGGTCTGTGAGTCTTTTAGCTATTCTCCTTGTTGGCTTTTTATTAGCGGGCGTGGTAGGTTTCTTACTGAAATTTATAATGATACCGCTGTTACTGATTGCTTTACTATATTTTGCTGTAACTATTTGCAGACACTAAAAACAGGGGGAAGTAACTTGGCAGAATTAAAATACGAAATAACAAAATCTATCGGTGTTTTGTCCGAAAATGCAAAAGGCTGGACAAAAGAGCTTAACATGGTCAGCTGGAACGAAAGAGAGCCTAAGTATGATTTGAGAGAATGGTCACCTGACCACTCAAGAATGGGAAAAGGAATTACTCTGACTGAAGAAGACATTGTTTCTTTAAAAAATCTACTTAATGGCGTTGATGACGAAGACGACATTGACGAAAGTAAAATGGTTTAATATTATGCCCTCACATAAAGTGGGGGCATTTTTATTTTTATAGCTTGTCTTTTTTATATAATTTGTGGCATATATGAAATTTTTGCAGTATAATAATAGATAACAAAAGATTATTTTAAGGAGAATATTATGGGCGATTTAGTTTTAAAGAAGGATTATATTATTACTTATACAAAAGTTCAGATGTCCCCTCTCGAGCCACAGCCTGAAGATATTTCTATTGATGATATCGCACACGCACTCTCATATATGTGCAGAGCAAACGGACATATCAAAAACTTCTTTTCAGTGGGTCAGCATTGTATCAACTGTTCAAAGGAAGCTAAAGTGAGAGGTTATTCCAAAAAAATTCAGCTTGCTTTACTTCTTCACGATGCTAGCGAAAGCTATATTTCTGATATCATAAGACCTGTAAAACAAAATCTCAATAAGTATCTTGAAATTGAAAACATATTGCAGAATGCAATATATAAAACCTTTGGCATTGAAAATTTAACAGATGATGAGAAAGAAAAAATTGATGAGATTGACAATGTAATGCTCCAGCACGAATTCATTAATCTTGCTGATATGAAGATTTTTAATGATGATATTGAAATTGTCGGCGAGTATGATTTTGCCTGGAGAAATTTTATTGATGTTGAAAATGAATATCTTGAGATTTTCAAAGCTTTGACTGCTGAGTAAAAGGAAGTATATTTGTGAAGGAAAAGAGGACGATAAGCTTACTCGGTGAGAATATAGAATACACTCTCGACCGAGGAAAGCGTAAAAATACATATCTATGTATTTCTCAGGGTGAGCTTTTAGTGAGAATTCCGACAAGGCTATCTTTAAAAAATGCAGAAAAAATAATTCTTGAAAAGCAGGAATGGATACTTTCAAAGCTCTCAAAGCACAACGCTTTAAAAACCGAAATCTCATACGATAATGGCTC
>CALMXN010000312.1 GCA_937871145.1 uncultured Clostridia bacterium | reverse complement strand
AAATATGTACTGAAAAATCGCAATGAGGACATTTTGTAAGTCCGACAAGCCATGAATTTATACCCTTTCCATTATTGGGAATTCTGAAATTGTGGTCTTTTTTATCCTGTACCGCAAGCCATGTTTCTGAATCAACAAGCCCCTCATGATAACCAACCTTGATAAAAAATCCACCGTTTTCATCCTTGTGACAAAATAAGCCATGAATACCGTCAAAGGCTTCAATATCGTCAATTATACGATAATTTTTAGCTGAAAGGTACTTGTATACCTCAACATCTGCACGAACATAAAGCGGACTTCCCAACAGTTTTGAAAGGTGCGACCTGTCCATAATGGATACGTCACGCCCCTTTTTGTAAGAAACTGATGAAGTATCAATCTCATTTTCACGAAAATGGTCGATTACATCTTTGAGTGAAACAGAAGGCTCTTTATAGATATTATAAGCTGTAACTATAATATCTGCTTTGTCAGATGGAACAAGCACCGAGCCTGTTTTACCGTTTATTGTACGCCTTTCCGATTCAAAACCATAATATTTCTTGCCACCTTGATAAAAACCAGTTTCAACCGCACGAGTAACATATGCATCTGCAACACGAGCAGCTATTGTTTCACGCTCAAATTCTGCAAAATTCAGCAGATTATTCCTCATCATTCGCCCCTCTTTAGTAGAGGTGTTAAACGGCTCTGAAAGAGAAATTACTCCTACACCATAACCGTCAAGCATATTTGTAACATTGAGATATTCCCTCATATTACGGCTGAAGCGGTCGTATTTCTTTACAATGATTTTTTCAATCAGACCATCTTTGGAATCTGACATCATCTGCTGGAATGCAGGGCGGTGTTCAATATCTTTACCACTCTTACCGTCATCGCAGTAAACCCTGTAAGCCTCCTTATCTCCTAAATATTTTACGCACTCCGCCTTTTGTGCATCAATGGACAAGGAATTATTTCCTTTATCCTTATCACTAACTGAACGGCGTACATAAATTGCAGCAATTTTTCCTGTTGTGACTTTGTTTTTCATATTATCAGCCTCCATAAAATAGGTGAGCCGATAATGCGTTGTTTACAAATATTATAGCATAATCGGCTCTCAGTTTCAAGTGGTAAAGCGTTAAATTACATGTTAAGCAGCAGTTTCTTTTTTGGGCTTTAAAATGTCATAAAGCTTATTTATCTTCTGCTGTTTAACGCTGTCAGGTACAGTATCAGGAATATGTATAGTTACTTTAAATGCTGATGTGTCTTTGCTGTCTGTTTCAACGGTATTGTTAATAATTGTATTATTTATCATAAAAATCCTCCTCGTATTTACCTTGACTTATGATGTATAACCGGCTTCAAAAACTCCTCCAACTTTTCTTTCAGCTGCATCTTCTCAATGAATTTCAAAACCTTATCGTATTTATCCTGCAATGCCTTTAACGCTGACTGAACAGCCGTAAGATTTTCATTTAGAGAACGTATCTGCTCTTTTTTATCCTCTGCATTGGATTTTAGTTGTTTGTTTTCTTCAATAAGCTCAGCTTTTTCTTTTTCAAGAGCGTTGCATTGAAATGATTTAATATCAATCTTCTTAGATAACCTAAAATTCTCATCTTTAAGTTCTGTTTCTGATTGAACAGATATAGCAAAATTGTCAAAATTCATCTCAAGCTGCTTCAGATTGTCTGAAAGAATATTGTTTTCTTCTTTTAGTTCAAGATTTTTAGCTTCAAGAGAATTGCATTTATCATTCAGAACAACATTTTCAGCCTCAGCCTTTTTTGAAGAAACATATCCTTTGGCGGCAGCAGTGAGGGTTTCAAAATCTGTTTTTTTCATTGCCACCATATTTAAAGGCAGGTTCTTTTTCGAAATATTATCAACGCTCTCTATTTTAGCAGCTTGTTCAGTAAGTTCAGAAATTTGCTCCATTGTCTTTTTCAGCTTGTACTCAGAAACAGATAAATGCTCGGCAGTGCTTCCCCTTTCACCACGTTCAAGAGAATATCCCCTTGAAGAAATGAAGTCAAAATACTCATCCTGCAATCTTGAATAGCTGTCCCGACCTTTCCAAAACTCGGAGCAGTTAATTCTAAGGCAGGGATTTTTCTTTCTGTCCTTACCCTTGATGACTGGTATGTAAGATACGTGCAGGTGAGGTGACGTCTCATCCATGTGTACAACGGCAGATACAATAAACTGTTCACCGCCAACTTTTGAAGCAATAAAATCATAGGCATCACTGAAAAACCGTTTTGTCTTTTCCTCTCCAAGCCTGTCAAAGAACTCTTTATCCGATGTAATCAGGAATTCACACATGACATTGCTCTGCTTTTCACCAGTAAGACGTAAATTTCCTAAAAGGTTATATTCGGCTCTTATCCGTTCAAATTCCTGATGATAGGTTTCAGACTGAATCTGCTTCATGTGATAATTCAGATGCGAGCGTGATAGATCAATATCCTTGTTGCTGTAATTTTTGTTAAGCCGTTCATTATGCCTTTCAATGAGATGGACAGCACCCATCTTATGATTTTCATTTCTGATGATTG
>CALMXN010000311.1 GCA_937871145.1 uncultured Clostridia bacterium | reverse complement strand
AGAATCTTCACCCTTGAAGCAAGGGAAGTGGTCACCTATCATAAATACAACTGTTGGTTCGCCTGACTTTTCAAGGTCATCAATCATTTTTTCAAGATTACCAAGCATATCCTTTACACCAGCAAGATAAGAATCAAGCTGTGTTGCATATTCAGGTGTCGGGTTATATGGCTGGTGATTCTGCATTGTTGTTGTGTGAATGAAAACAGGTTCATCTGTATTCTTGATCATCTGTTCAACCTGATTGAAGATAACCTTATCAGAAATATAAGCTTCATAATTTTCAACAGGAACTGTCATATTGTCCATAAAATACATATTATCAAAGCCATAGTTTGCAAATACACTGTTTCTACCGTAGAAATTCTTATCAAATGTATGAATATAATTTGTATCATAACCTAAAGTCTTGAAATATGCAGGAATTGTCTGCTGAGGTCTGTTAAGAAGCAATCTCTGAGGCATATTAGGGTCATTCAAAGACTTACAAGGTAGTCCGAAGTTAAGTTCAAATTCAGTTCTTACTGTATAAGCACCGAAAGTTGGTACTACAGCATTGCTTGAAAAACTTCTTGCTTTAATTCTATCGAATGCTGCATATGTTGAAGGATCGATATTCAGTTCATCAAATTTTCTGAAATCTGTAAAAGCCTCAGACATAATCATTATAACATTCGGTTTCTTAAATTTTGAGGAAGTTGTGTTGCTGTTAGCCTGAACATTATTAAGCATACTTGTTATAGCTTCCTTATCATACTGTTCAGGTTCTTTAACCTTTCTGCTCAGATATTCTGTTGTCGTCTGTGCAAGGAAAGCAAGGAAATTGTTCTTTTCAAATTTCTCATTGATTCTGAATACATTGTCTGTATATGTTGTATCAATGTTAAAGAATGAATATACCGGCATTGCTACTGAAGGAGCAAAAAGTAATGTAACGATACTTGCAATACAGATTGATGCTGAAGCAAGACGTTTTTTTACATTAGTCTTGATTACTGGATTGAACCAATAAACTGCTACGAGATATGCAATTATAATAAGGCAGAGAATAACAAGCTGTGGTGTTATCTTTATGTAAGCAAAAGATTTCAGCTTATTGATGTTTACTGCCATCTTCATATCAGTAAGAATCAAGTGATTTCCGCTTGTGTTGAACTTGAAAAGCTCAACTATTGCCAGCGTCGTCAACGCAGCACCTACACCTGTTGTTGCAAGGTAAACTTTCTTGGTAAAGAAAATTACTATAGCATAAAGTATAGAAATTAAAATTGCGCTAAAGAGCAATACTGTCGGACGGGAGAATAAAAACAATACAAATCCCTTAAACGATTTCATCTGAATAATTTCAATCATTGAAGCAAGGAATATCGGGAATGCTAATGTTAAAAATATGTTTGTTGCCTTGTATTTATTTGAATTTTCGAGTCGTTTTTTTGTCAAAGTGTCAAAGTGACTTTTTATGATAAATAATAATCTTTTCACAGTAATACCTCCTATGAATACATAGTTTATACGATTACGCTATCATAATAACATAATCATTTTCAAAACACAACTTTTTATTAATGAGTTTGTTCGTTTATACAAAAACTAATTTATAATTCATATGGGTTTGTGCATTATTTTATATATATCTTACAAAATTTTTACTCTATCTTATAAAAAATGACAATGTATATTTATATTAAGGAATATTATGGAATTTTATTAATTTTTTATATTTTATTGCAGACAAGTTCTTATAAACATTTAATATATATGTAAAAAAAGCCCCCGTTAATACGGAGGCTGATTGTTTATTATCTAGAACGTTCTTTCGCTCTGAGAGTATTATTTAAAGTACGCTTTCTTATTCTGATGCTTTGTGGTGTAACCTCAAGAAGTTCATCATCAGCAAGAAATTCAAGTGAATCTTCAAGGCTTAGATTTCTTGGTGGTACAAGTCTCAATGAATCATCACTACCACTAGCACGTGTATTTGTCAGATGCTTTTTCTTACATACATTTACTACAAGGTCTTCTGCCTTTGGTGATGCACCGACAATCATACCTTCATATACAGGTACACCAGCACCAATAAATAATGTTCCACGTTCCTGTGCATTGAACAGACCGTAAATTACAGCATCGCCTGTTTCAAAGGCAATGAGTGAGCCAGTGCTTCTTCTTGGAATTTCACCCTTGTAAGGTTCATAGCAATCAAATACTGAACTCATTATTCCCTCACCCTTTGTAGCTGTAAGGAATTCACTCTTGTATCCGAAAAGTCCTCTTGCAGGAATCTTGAATTGAATTCTCATTCTTGAACCGTGCGGATGCATATGAACAAGTTCAGCCTTACGGTTACCCATAGCCTCCATAACTGAACCTACGCAGTTTTCAGGAACGTCTATCAATAGATTTTCGATAGGCTCGCACTTAGCGCCATCAATTTCCTTGAAAAGAACACGAGGTGTTGAAACTGAAAGCTCAAAGCCTTCACGGCGCATATTTTCAATAAGGATTGAAAGATGCATTTCACCACGGCCTGAAACCTTGAAAGCATCTGTATTTTCAGATTCTTGGACCTTTAATGATACGTCCTTTAAAAGTTCCTTGAACAATCTTTCTCTGATCTGACGTGAAGTAACAAACTTTCCTTCACGGCCAGCAAACGGGCTGTCATTAACCCAGAATGTCATTTCAACAGTTGGCTCACTGATTTTTACAAATGGCACTGTTTCAAAACAGGACGTATCACAGATTGTGTCACCGATTGTGATGTTTTCAATACCTGATATACATACTATATCGCCGACATTAGCATCCTGACAAGGAATTCTCTGAAGTCCCTGAATCTGCGCCATTGTAACAATCTTGCTGTTATATGGTGCTTTAGTTTCGTGATAGTCACCGATTGTAACCTGCTGGTTGACCTTCATAACACCACGTTCAATACGTCCTACAGCAATTCTACCTACATAGTCATTGTAGTCGATTGAAGAAACGAGCATCTGCATTGGTGCATTTTCGTCACCCTCTGGTGCAGGAATGTGACTAAGGATTGTTTCAAACAACGGATTTAAGTCAGTTCCTTCTTCATACTGGCTGAGTGAAGCTGTTCCGCTACGACCTGAGCAGAAAAGGACTGGTGACTCAAGCTGTTCTTCTGAAGCGTCAAGGTCAAGGAGAAGCTCGAGAACTTCATCACCGATTTCATCAAGGCGGGCATCAGGACGGTCAATCTTATTTACAACAACAATAAGCTTCAATCCTAAGTCAAGAGCCTTCTGTGTAACGAATCTTGTCTGTGGCATTGGTCCTTCAGCAGCGTCAACAAGAAGAATTACTCCGTTAACCATCTTAAGAACACGCTCAACCTCGCCACCGAAATCAGCATGGCCTGGGGTGTCAATAATATTTATCTTTACATCGTTATAAACACAAGAAGTATTCTTTGCTAAAATTGTGATACCACGTTCACGTTCAATTGCGTTGTTATCCATTACTCTTTCAGCAACAACCTGGTTCTCTCTGAAAGCACCACCCTGCTTTAACATTTCGTCAACGAGTGTTGTCTTACCATGGTCAACGTGGGCAATAATGGCAACATTTCTTAAATCATTTCTTTTCAAAATCTATTCCTCCAACAGCCAGCAGCCTTTTCATCAACATGAATATCCTC